>JACPTH010000323.1 GCA_016192885.1 bacterium
ATTCTTGAAAAAGAATCCGGGCTTGTTTGCGGGAAGGATTTTGCCGTGGGATACAGCCCCGAGAGAATCAACCCAGGCGATAAAGAGCATCGCCTTGAGACAATAACTAAAGTCGTTTCGGGTTCGGACAGTGAAACCCTAGATTTAGTTGCAAAAGTTTATGGTTCAATAATTAAGGCGGGAGTTTATAAAGCATCCAGCATCAAAATTGCCGAGGCCGCAAAAGTTATTGAAAATACGCAAAGAGACCTAAACATTGCCCTGATGAATGAGCTATCAATCATTTTTCATAAAATTGGAATCGACACTCTTGAAGTTCTGGCCGCCGCCGGGACGAAATGGAATTTTTTGAAATTTAAGCCGGGGTTGGTAGGCGGGCATTGCATCGGAGTTGACCCATATTATCTTACATTTAAAGCCGAAGAACTGGGTTATCATCCCGAGGTGATACTAGCAGGGCGGCGAATTAATGATGGAATGGGAAAATTTGTCGCGGAAAACACGGTTAAGGAAATGGTGCGATCCGGGAAAACTGTTAAAGGAGCGAGGGTTCTAATCTTAGGCCTTTCATTTAAAGAAGATGTTTCTGACATTAGAAACACGAGGGTTATTGATATTATTGGGGAGCTAAAAGAGTACGGGGTTTCTTCCGTTGTCCATGATCCGGCGGTAAATCCCAAAGACGCTTTCGAAGAGTACGGTTTGAAAATTCTTCCGGCTCTTAACGGGAAAGTACCGCTTTTTGACGCCGTTATTTTGGCCGTTCCGCACAAGGAATTCCAAAAAATATCGTTAAAAAAGTTGGGAGCCTTATGCAGCAGGGGAGAAAAGGTCCCTGTCTTAATCGATGTCAAAGGTTTTTTCGATCCCGGCGAAGCTAGAACTTCCGGGTTTAAGTACTGGAGGTTATAAAGTGTCTACGGATTCTTTTTTCGTTCATGAATCTTCTTTTATAGATCCTGATGTGGAAATCGGCGCGGGAACGAAGATTTGGCACTTTTGCCACATTCTAAATAAGACAAAAATCGGCAAAAACTGCAGCTTAGGGCAAAATGTGGTAGCCGGACCGAATGTAATTATCGGTAACAATGTGAAAATCCAAAACAATGTTTCTCTTTACGAGGGGGTGACCCTTGAAGATGATGTCTTTTGCGGGCCCTCCATGGTATTCACCAATGTAATTAATCCCCGAAGCCATATTGTTAGAAAACATGAATTCAAACCCACCCTTGTAAAGAAAGGTGCGGCTATTGGAGCTAACGCGACGGTTGTGTGCGGGCATGTGTTGGGAAGGTTTTGCTTTATTGGCGCGGGAACGGTAGTAACGAAAGACGTCCCGGATTTCGCATTGGTGGTCGGAAATCCCGGTAGAATAAATGGTTGGATGTGCGAATGCGGGGTAAGGTTGAGCTTCGCTCACCTTCTCTCCGCGCTAAAATCAAGTTTGACTGAAGGCATGGTTTCAATCTGCAAATCTTGCCAAACAAAGTATCTGGTAAAAAATGGGGTTTTGTGTAAGAATGAATAGCGATTAGGTTTCAGGGGAAGTAATCTATTGGAAAATCATCAACCCAAAGTGACCGCGTTTCAACATGATTGGATGGCGTATTGGTATTTAATGCCTGTTTTAAGCGTTTTGCTTTTGTTTCATGTTATTCCGATTTTCTACGCTATGGCCATGAGTTGCTACGAATGGGATTTAATCGGGGCCCCGGAATGGGTTGGCTCGTCCAATTTTTCTCGTCTCATGTACGATCCGATGTTTTGGAAATCCATCTGGAACACTTTGGTTTTCACTTTTATTTCGGTTCCTTTGTCAATAGCCAGCGCTCTTTTTGTCGCCCTTCTTTTGAATAACCACATTTCGGGAATCGGCTTCTACCGCACGGTGTATTTTTTGCCGGTTATTACTTCGATTAATGCCGTTGCCATAGTTTGGAATTTTATTTATCACCCCGATTATGGTTTGCTTAACAAACTTTTAGCGATTGCCGGGGTTTCCGGGCAAAATTGGCTTCAAGATCCATTTTGGGCGATGCCTTGTATTATTCTCATGAGCGTATGGAAGGGTTTGGGATACAATGTAATTATCTTTATTACCGGGTTGCATAATATTCCAAAGCATCTTTATGAGGCCGCTAGAATTGATGGGGCTTCCTTGTGGCAGCAATTTCGGCATATTACCTGGCCTCTACTTTCTCCGACGACATATTTTGTATTTGTAATGTCGGTAATTGGTTCGTTTCAAGTTTTTTCCCAGGTTTACATGATGACTCCGCGAGGTGGCCCTTTGAAATCGACCATGGTAGTCGTTTTTTATTTATACCAAAAGGCGTTTGAGAAATTCGAATTTGGTTACGCGTTAGCCATTGCTTTTGTCTTGTTCCTAATGATATTTGCTATTACTCTCTTCAATAAACTTTATCTTGAAAAGAAGGTTCACTATTCCTAATGAGTGCCGGCATTAGCAAACCTTTCGGAACGTCCTGGATAAACTTGTTGATTCATTCTTTGCTTTCTCTCGGGGCGGTTTTCATGGTTTTCCCTTTTGTTTGGATGATAGCAACTTCTTTTAAGAGTGAAGATGAAATTTTAAAGACAGGGAAGTCAATCGTTGTTTTGCCCGATGCGGTTAGACCTTCTTTTCTCAACAATGCTAGTGATGCGCAACGAATTTCGGATCATGATCGTCAGCTAGCCGAATGGAATGCCGCAATTGAAAAAAAGGAAGTCCAAAGTGAAAATTCCGATTCAAAGAAAAAGAAGTTCAAGCCGTTTGAGTTTCTTGACAACTACCGATACGTTCGAGATAACCAATCGTTCTATAGGTATTTTCTTAACACTCTTTTCATCGCGATTACCATTACAGTCTCGTCACTTTTTTTCGCTTCCCTTTCGGCCTATGCCTTTGCTTTTTTCAAGTTTCCCTTCAAGGACGGAATTTTTGTCCTAATGCTTGGAACCATGATGATTCCCCAGCAAGCTCTCCTGATTCCGGATTACATTGTGCTCGCTAAAATTGGAATGATAAATACTTATTCGGCATTGATTGTTCCATGGGTCGCATCGGTTTATTCGGTTTTTTTTCTTA
>JACPTH010000009.1 GCA_016192885.1 bacterium
AAGGATTTCCCAAAAAAACCTTGAAGAGGAGTTTTCCAGAAAATACCCCAAATTCATTGCGCTTCGAAATCCCAAGTTGATCTCGCTCGACGAACTTCAAAAGGAAATTCTCAGGCCGGATGAAGGATTGATAAGTTTTTGGGTGGGAGAAGACTATCTTTTTTCTCTGTTCGCAGATAAGAATCGTTCCCTATTCCTGTTTCAACCGATCGAAAAAAAGGCACTTGAGTTCCGAGTCGAAACCCTCCGCGCACTAATCGACGCAAAAGCCGACGTGGAAACATTCATGGATGCAAGTTACAAATTGTACCAAGATATTCTCGAACCCTTCCAGGAAACCTTTTCGGAAAAAACTCTTTCGACTCTTTTCATCATTCCCCAAGGAACGCTCGCTAAACTCCCTTTTGAAGCGTTGATTCAGTCAAAGGAAGGGAAAACATTCAAAGACCTAAATTACTTTTTCCGATCGAAAAAAATCGGATATTGCCCATCCGCAATGGTTCTTAGGGAAATTAGAAAATCCTTTTCAGAATTTGGGAAAGCGTCTCCTGCAACGAATCCGGCAATATTGTTTGGCGACCCGGTTTACTCCGAAGAACAAGGGAAGGAAATCCTTGACTCCCTTCGGAAAAGAGGCGGGAACGCGCCCGATGGATTTGTCCCGAGAGATTCGTTTTCCATCACCGATGACCCCAAAGTATTTCAAAAATGCCGAGCCTTCAGAGTAAATGAGCGGGGGGATATCTCCTTAAATCCCCTCCCAGGTTCAAGGGTGGAAGTTGAATCAATCTCGGAGCTTTTCTATCATTCCAAAATTGCTTCGAACACCCATACCGGGTTTGAAGCGAGCGAAAGCCTTTTAAAGGAACTAAGCGAAAAGGGATTTTTATCAACATTTAGATATCTCCATTTCGCCGCGCATGGAATCCTTCCCCAAGGTTCATTTTTTTCCGAACCCTGTATCGCGTTATCCACTTATGGCGCGGACACCGAAAATGGGCTTCTTCAAATGAATGAAATCTTTGGCCTGCGAATTAATGCGCAGTTAGTCACTTTATCGGCTTGCGAAACCGGTATTGAAGAAACCAATTCAGGGAATCAGGGAATTAATGGGTTAGCTAGGGCTTTCTTTTATGCGGGAACCCCGCGAGTCATGGTAAGTCTTTGGAGCATAAGTGATATCGGAACCGGAGAGTTCATGAAGGTTTTTTACAGGGAACTTTTGGAACCAACCGTTCAACCCAGATTTTTCCATGCTATGAACAATGCCCGCGAAAGCATGCTAAACGGCGCGTTCTCCCACCCGTTTTTTTGGGCGCCTTTCGCCTTACTCGGAGACGGGAATGAATAAAGGAAAACTAAAAAGCCGAAACCTTTTTTAGGGTCCGACCTACCATCCATTCCGAAACTTTTCGATAAATCCCATCCGCATCGAGCCCTAACATTGCCCTAAGTTCAACAGGTCTTCCCTGCGGAGCGAAATTGTCGGAAAGACCGATTCGCAAAACCTGCGGACAATACCCCAAATCAGAGGCGCTTTCCAAAATCGCCGAACCAAACCCGCCCAAAAGGGTACCTTCTTCAATTGTTACCAAAGGAACCCGCTTTTTGAAAAGTTTTTCAAGAAGGGAAATATCAAGGGGTTTAACAAATCTAGGATTTACAACCATTGCTTGAATACCCTCTCGCGAAAATCTGTTGGAAACCTCCATAGCCGGATACAAGGCGCTACCAATAGCTAAAATAGCCAAATCTCCGCCTTCCCTGCAAATCTCGGCCCGCCCCTTTATTATCGGCTCAAGCCGATCGAGGGAAACGCCCATTCCCGAACCTCTCGGGTATCTGATTGCAACGGGACCATCAAGAGTTAGGGAAAATTTTAACATCCACCGCAATTCGGCTTCGTCTTTGGGAACCATAAAAATAATGTTGGGAATCATCCGCAAAAAGGACATATCAAATGTTCCGTGGTGGGTGGGACCGTCCTCTCCTACGAGACCCCCTCGGTCCAGGCAAATTGTCACCGGTAAATTCATGAGACAAACGTCGTGAATCACCTGATCGAAAGCGCGCTGAATAAAGGTGGAATAAATCGCGACAAAAGGCCGCAACCCTCCCAGCGCCATCCCTGCAGCCATGGTGACCGCATGCTGCTCGGCGATTCCGACGTCGAAGAAGCGATCTGGGAATGTTTGCGCGAAAGTTTCAAGCCCGGTTCCCTCCTTCATTGCCGCGGTAATCGCCACAATTCGCGGGTTTTCCTGCGCCATTTCGACCAATGTCTTCCCAAAAATTGCGGTAAACGACGGGGGAGAAGGCTCTTTTTTAATTTCTCCGGTGGTAATCTCAAAAGGCCCCACCCCGTGGAAAGTTGGCAGGTGATCTTGAGCGGGCTTATATCCTCGACCCTTTTCGGTAAGAACATGAACGAGCACGGGACTTTTGTGGTCGCGGGCAAAAGATAGAGTCTCCTCAAGAAGCTCAAAGTCGTAGCCGTCTACCGGCCCCAAATATTTGAAGCCAAAATCCTCAAAAAACATTCCGGGAGTTAAGAGATACTTCAAGCTGCCTTCAATGCGGGAAAGTAAATTGAACAACTTAGAGCCGAACCCTGGAATCTGCTTCACAACATACTCGAGATATTCCTTGGGGGTGGTAAAATAAGGTTCGATTCGAAGTTTGTTAAGGTAACGAGAAACCGCCCCAACGTTAGGGGAAATTGACATTTCATTATCGTTCAACACAACAACCAAACCTGATTTGAGATGTCCGGCATGATTCATTGCTTCAAAGGCCATCCCTCCGGTCATTGCGCCGTCCCCGATCACCGCAACAATTTTTTGACCGTTGGAGAACCTATCGCGGGCAATGGCCAGGCCAAGGGCGGCGGAAATAGATGTTGAGCTATGCCCGGTATCAAATGCGTCATGGGGACTTTCTGAAATCTTCGGAAATCCGCTAATCCCGCCTAAAGTACGAATGGTTGGGAAAGTTTCCATGCGCCCGGTAATCATTTTATGAACGTAACATTGATGGCCGACATCAAAGATTATTCGATCTTTGGAAGAATCGAACACCCTATGAAGAGCGATGGTCAATTCAACGATTCCAAGGTTACTTGCTAAATGCCCGCCATTTCGAGAAACAACTTGAATGATTCTCTCCCGAAACTCCCGGCTAAGCGATATAAGCTGCTCTCGCTTCAAATCTTTCAAATTTTCGGGAGAATGAATCTGATTTAATAACATCTTTTTCTTTCACCTATTGAATAATGTACTTTTAAAACTTGGCTTTGAACAAAGGCAAACCAAATATTCAAAAACCCGAGATATTATATCACAAAGATGTTTTTAGGGTTCGTTTTATAAAAACAACCTGTCATTTTAGCTTTTGGCGCAATTCTCTTTTCGATTTTCCGCTCATGGAAGGTCTCGAAATCAAAGCAGGCGATTTGGTATTTGGAAAATTGGGAGGGTTTTTCTTTACATTGCAATTGCTTTAATATGAATGCTATACTTACTGACTTTCACTCTTAAATTCACAGGAGGCATTATGTCGATGATTAAAAGGCGCTGGGGCGCCTTGTACTTTCTTCTATTTTTTCCCTTGTTTGGGGGAAATTTTGTTTTTGGGGTCGAAATAGCCTCAAAGAGTTCTTTGACCCCCGCCCAGCAAAATGAAGTGGTTGCCGTGGTCGGCGATAAAAACATAACTCGCGGGGATTTTGAAAAGGAATTGGAAAGCTTAAATTCCCAAACCCGTGCCCAATTTGAGACTCCTGAAGGCCGAAAACAGTTTCTCAAAGAATTAATTGAAATCTCTATTTTAGAGCAAGCCGCTTTAAAAAGCGGTATTGCCGAAAAAGCGGAGTCCGCTCAACCCCTTAAGGAAACAACCACCCTTATGCTTTCTCAGGCATATCTCAAAGATATGATCTCAAAGGAAACCGTTTCCGATAAAGACGTTGAAGCTTACTATAACGAACATAAAAAAGAATTTTGCGAACCTGACCGCTACCACCTTCATCAAATTTCATATAAAGACAAGGACTCCGCGAAAAAAGGAAAGTCCGAAATTGATTCCGGAAAATCATTCTTGGAAATTTCGAAAGCTGACTCCACTGACGGCTTTAAAAACAGCGGTGGAGACAGGGGCTTTGTGACGCTGGATACCCTGATCCCAAGCTTGGCGGCTGCCGTTTCCACATTGAAAGTCAATGAGGTTTCCGAACCTATTGATTGCGGAGCTAGCGGTTCTTTATTGATCAAGTTCTCAGAGAAACAAGAAGGAAGCCAACAAGAACTTTCCAAAGTTGAATCTTCAATAAAACGGCAGCTTACTTCCGACCTTCCCAAAAAAACCGTGGATAGGTTAATGGAAGGGCTTGAAAAAGAGTTTGCATTCAAGCTTGAACCTTCAAATGTTGAATTGCTAAGGAATCCTGACCTCTCTGAAAAAGATTTTGAGAAAACCCTGTTTTCAATAGGTACTGAAAGCGTAAAAATTTCCGCAATTCTTCCCGAGTTGGAACGCATCCCACCCTTTATCCGTGGACACATTCTTTCCGGCAACGGCTTGGGTGATTTTGTAAAACAGTTTTCCTTTCGAGAAATACTTAAGCGTTTTGTCGAGAAAAAATTTGATGAGTTGGCTAAATCGTTTCCTGATACGATTGCCAAAGCCAAACAACAGGTCGGGATCAAATCGTTCTTGAATGACCATATTGGAAAATCGGTCACCGTAAGTGAAGATGAAATTAAAGGTTATTACTCAAAAAACCTTGGCGAGTTTACTCAACCTGAGCAGTTCCATGCTCATCATATTTTAGTCGAACAGGAAGACAAAGCCAAAACCCTTCTAGACCGGATCAACAAAGGAGAAAAGTTTGATGATATCGCAAAAACTGAATCCAAATGTCCGTCAAATAAAGAAGGTGGAGACCTTGGTTTTTTCGGAAAGGGCCAGATGGTTCCCGAATTCGAAGAAGTCGTTTCTAAATCCGCCGTTGGAAGTGTTGTCGGGCCAATAAAAACAAAGTTCGGTTTTCATATTATTAGAGTTGACGAAAAAAAGGCCCCCGGAACTCAAGCATTGGAGGAAGTAAAAGATCGGATTAAGTCGCAATTGTTACCTGAAAAGCAAAGAGCTGCTTTTGAACATCTTCTTGAGGAACTTAGAAAAACTTGTTCCATCAAAGAATTCTCCGACAAACTTTAATTTAACTTAGGTGAGCACAGTTCTTTCGGTTTTAGAATGTCGATAACCGATAACCCGAATTCATTAGAAGGTCAGAAAGGACCGGCCATGTCCACATTGTCATTTTTTATAAGTGTTGCCGTGGGCGGTCTCGTGGGATACCTTGTCAGTTTTTTTCTTTTCAAGCAAAAAGGGGAAAAACACCTCGCCGAAGCAGTTGAAAAGAAAAATTCCATCCTGAACGAGGCCATCACCAAAGCACAATTAGAGATCGAACAGGCAACAAAACGCGCGAAGGAAATAAAAGAAAAGGAATCAATTTTAAGAAAAAACACCGAAAAGGAAATCAAGAAAAGGAAACATGAGCTTGAAAAACTTGAGGCACAACTTCTAACTAAAATTGAAAAAGTAGAAGCTAGATCTGATGCAATAGAGAAGAAAAGCGAACAGCTAACGAGTAAAGAAAAAGAGATTCAGAAACTTCATGATGAAGGTTCTCGAATTTTGGAAAACCAAAGGCGGGAACTTGAAAAAATTTCCGGTTTAAGCCCAGAACAAGCCAAAGAAGAGCTTTTTAAAAGGGTGGAAAGCGAACTGCAATACGATATTGCGAAGAAAATAAATGAAGCCGATCAAAGCATAAAGGAAACGGTTGAAAGAAAGTCCAGGGAAATTCTTGCTACATCGATTCAACGCTGCGCAACAGATCATTCCATTGATCCGATCGTTTCTGTCGTCGAACTTCCAAGCGATGAAATGAAGGGCCGAATAATTGGCCGAGAAGGACGAAACATTCGGGCGTTTGAAAGTTTAACCGGGGTGGATGTTATAATTGATGATACCCCGGATGCAGTAGTTCTTTCCAGCTTTGATCCTATCAAGCGAGAGATTGCCAGAGTTACAATGGAAATGCTAACCCTAGATGGTCGAATTCACCCCGCGAAAATTGAGGAAATGTTTGAAAAAGCCCAAAAAGAAGTGGATCTTCGAATAAAGGAAGCAGGCGAACAAGCCATTCTTTCCCTTGGAATTCAGGGGATTCATTCCGAAGTCACCGAAATGGAGCGAACATACAATTGGCCAAACGGGCAGGTTTGCTCCATGATATCGGCAAGGTGATCGAAAGCGACGAAGGAAACCATGCGATGTTGGGCGCGGAATTTGCCCGAAAATTCCAAGAAATTCCCAGGGTTGTAAACGCCATCGGAGCGCACCATGAAGATGTCCCGTTTGAGTCGGTTGAGTCGGTCCTTATTTCCGCGGCTGATGCTATTTCCGCGGCTCGCCGAGGCGCTCGAAGGGAATCCCTTGACGCGTACATCAAACGCCTAACCGATCTTGAAGCAATCGCCAAAGGTTTCCCGGGGATAAGTTCCGCATACGCCATTCAAGCCGGTCGAGAAATTCGCGTAATTGCTAACCCGGAAGCTAAAAAAATCGAATCCGAATTGGAGTATCCAGGGCAAGTAAAAGTTGTTCTCATTAGAGAAACCCGTTCCGTTGAGGTCGCCCGTTAATAAATTCCATCAATTCAGAAATATGGTGAAAAAAAGATTCCATCATCTTTTTTTCACCTTTCTCTATTTTGTTTAAAAAACCGCATTGAAAAAAGCGTGTTCGATATTTCCATAAATGAAAATTCTTGTTATCGGAGACGTATACGGGAAACCCGGCAGGCGAATTGTTCGATCAATCCTATCCAAAATTAAGAAAGAGCATAATGTTGATTGGGTGATTGCAAACGGAGAAAATGCAACCAACGGCGCAGGTATTATGCCAAAACATCGAGACAACCTGCTGGAAAGCGGAGTTGACTTAATTACAAGCGGGAATCACCTTTTTAGCAGGGTTGATTGGCATAAAATGATTTCCGAAAGCACCCAGGTTCTAAGGCCCCATAATATCGGGTGCGACAAACTCCCGGGGAAAGGTTTTTCAATCCTTGAAGGCCCGGAAAAACCCCCGTTAGCAGTCGTTAACCTTTCAGGTCGAGTCTTCATGGACCCAGCCGAATCCCCTTTCCAGTGGGCGGATATCCTTTTATCGAGGCTACCGCCTTCAATTCCAGTCCTTGTTGATTTTCACGCTGAAGCAACTTCCGAAAAAATCGCCTTGGCTTGGTATTTGGAAGGGCGGGTATCATTCGTAGCCGGAACGCATACCCACGTTCAAACAAGCGATGAACGAATCCTTCCAAAGGGAACCGGAGCGATTTCCGATATTGGAATGACAGGCCCGCGCGACGGCGTTCTCGGGGTTTCCTCCTCGATTATCTTGGATCGGTTTGTGAACGGGTATTCCGACCGGTTTGAAGCCGCGCAAGGCCCAGGCGTCATGGAAGGGGTACTAGTAGAAATAGCTCCAAATGGGCAAACCAACTCCGTAGAGGGCGCAGGGCCTGGTTTCGCCTGATTTATATCGCTATCTGGATATTGGTAATCCGTAAAGTTGCAACAACCTGAAAGAATTGCTTCTCCAAGAGCAAGTTTTTCCAAAACCAAAAGAGGAATTTTAATTTCCTTTGGATAAATTACGGCGTCATTTTTCTTATTTCCGTCTTTGTTGAAGCTGTCATCATCCCCTGAAATCAAAATGTTTACTCCGGCGGACTCAAGAATGGGCTTTAAATCACGCGAGATCAAAGAACAGGTTCCCCATGTTATTACATTTTTTACCCCTGAAAAAATCGGATGGTCGGGCTTAAAAACATGTGAAATGACTCCCCAGGGTTTATTCGTTTTGTTGGTTGGATCCCATACTTGATCGTCATTGAACCTCACGACGGAACCCATTTTTTCAAGGAGCGAATTTAAAGTCCGGCGCC
>JACPTH010000384.1 GCA_016192885.1 bacterium
GTGAACTTGGATCCGATTGGGGATGGCGGGCTCCCCGACATTAGAGGTATGGCTCGAGTAAAGGATCCTGTCCGTCTTATGAGCATTACACCTTCGCTAAAACAATTGGCTACAAACCTAGGGGTTTTTGTTTCCACGGATTTGGAAAAATTTCCAACGGTTAAACTGAGCTATTTCCTTTTTCCGGGTTTCGGTGTGTACATAGGTTTATCCGGAGATCTCCTTTTATTTTCAAGTTATCGCGAAGGAATCATTAAGCTTGAAGAAAGGATACAGGGGGTTACCCTAGGTCGGATCCCCGCCTATAAAATTCCCGAAGGGGTGCAAAGGTATTGGCGAATAGCATTTCAAAGATTGAATCCTCAGCTTCAACGCTTTCTTCAATCTCCCCTTTTTGCTAACAAAGGAATTCCCCCAATTTCCAACCTGACAATAACGAACGAGCTAGGGGACATGGTTCTTTCCACTAGAATATTAGCAAGCGAGGTAGAAATCAGCGTTTCACTTCCTTTAGTTTCTCCCGAAAAAAAGTGATTTTTTGTTTGAAGGAACCCTTGGCGGTTAAAAAAACGCATGGGGTTTTGCGGAAGGTTTTTGCGAAAAAAAGAAAATTTTATCGGAATAGCGGGAGGCTATTCCGATAAAATTTATTTTAACAAAAAATAAATGAAATTTGTTCTTGTTCTGGTAATGGTATTTACATTAGGTTTTTTGATTAGGGGTTACTATGACGAGCTCGAGGTAATTCCTCCTGGAACAATCCGAGGAAATGGGATAATTGAGGCAACGGAAGTTGAAGTAAGTTCTAAAATCCCGGGCAGGGTCATGTTCATTGAGGCACAGGAAGGGGACGAAGTTTTTCCAGGGCAAGTGATTGCCACGCTTGAGGAACACGACCTGAAGAGATAAGAAGACTTAAAGCTCTCGACGAGGCGGCTCAATTTTTCCTGGAGCAAGCCGTGGCACGGGAAAATCTAATCAAATCAGGAGCTCGGCAAGAATTGATTTCCCAACTTCAAGCAATTCTTAAACAAGCTATTGCCACTTGGAAAGATACCGCAACCGAGTTAAATAGAGTAGAGATATTGGAAAAGAAGGGAGCAATTGCGAAACAGATTGTCGATCAGCAGAAGACACGACACGATGTCGCAAAATTTCAGGTTTCAGTAGCTGAAGATAAGTTAAAAGAGTCAATTGCAGGCCCTAGAACTCAAGAACTTCAAGAGGCCCAGGCGGCGGTTTCCCTGGCAAGATCTCAACGCGAGGCTTCTAAAGCCACATTGGAACTTGCGATCCAAGGCCCAAGAAAAGAACAAGTTAACGCAGCCCGAGCCCGCCTAGAACAAGCCCGAGGAGCTCTTTTTTTGGCTATGGCCAACTTCGATAACACCAAGGTTTTATCTCCTCTGAAAGGAAGGGTCACTCTTCGGAATGTTGAAAAA
>JACPTH010000385.1 GCA_016192885.1 bacterium
CAAGGGAATACCTTCCGAAAAACTTGACAAGAGATTGTTCTAATCCGGCCGGGTCTTGGGCGGAACATCCGCTGATTTCGCCGCTAAATGGTTTCACCAGAAAAGCGCTCTTGATCTTTCCGTCAGAGTCGGCGTTATCAGGGTCATTTGATTTTGAGATAAATTCAGCCAACTTGTACCTCATGAATGGGTAGATTTCATTTTCAAAACAATCAAGCGGGTTTCTGTAATCGAAAACAATCCTCTTTTTTGCAATAAGCGAGACGGCAAAATGATGCTTTTTTTTGGATTCCGTTTTGCTTACATCATCAAGAAGCGACTTACGAGGGGAACCTTCCTTGAGTGACCCGCCTTCAAGGCCAAAATAGTCAAAATTGTTTCTACCGTAATCGATCTTCGAATCTAATGATTTCCACGGGCCTGGTTCATAATTTTGCGGTAACCCAAATCTCTCAAGATCTCCTTCCGGTTTACTTTCAACTTTCAAAACGCCTTTCTGATTAAAATCTCCGGAAATAAAGATGTTTTTCTCTGAAACTATAGTGATATTACCGGAAGGGTTGCCGTGAACGATAAGGTCGACTTCGGAATAAATGATTCCTTTGGCTGGGCCATTTTTGGGGGAAATTTGCGTACCGAAATCGATTCTAAACGCCTTGATCGAATGTTGACTACCTCCCTCGTCCCACATTTTGGGGAGTGGGTAATCAATCAATTCAACACCTTCCGCGGGCTTTTTCCCCGAGGCTGAAGAAAGAGCCAACCCGCCGCTTTGTGCTTGGTTTTTTAAACTACCGAATGGTACTCGTACGGGTGGAATTTTAATTGCGGTCAGCTCGTCCTTAACGAAAGCTCTAAAATTCTCCGGGATTTTCGGGTGGCTTTCTATCAACTCATATGGCAACCCGCCTAAATTGGCTTTTGTATCAGGAACGCCATATATTTCTGATGTGTTGTAGGTAGTGTTTCCTTGAGTAATATCAGAATTCTTCTTAAAAATTTCTTCTTTTCCCGGGCTTTGTTTAAAGAAAAATCTTGTATCATCGTAACAATAAATATTTCCATTCCCTGAAGAAATAAAATCGACTTCTTGAAAAATTTGTCTTGTACCATCCGGCTTTGGAACGTGTTGTTCCATTCGTACTTTGCCTATTTCCACTCCGTTGTGGCCATAGTATCTTCCCCCGCAAAAGTAATTGAAATCTTTGTCGCCTAACCAGCCTTCAGGAGTGGACAAAATGTTCCCATCATACAAAAAAAATTCTCTTGCCAAAAGATGACTTTGCAAAACCGCGGAGATTCTCCGAACGGTTCCCTCCAATTTCGCAAGAATTTCAAGTTTCTTGTAGGTTTTCGTCTCGTCGATTCCGGGGGTCTTCAAATTATCGTTTTTGTAGGGAACCGATCCGCATTTGATTTTAAATTCGCCTTCTCCGAAATTGCACCAAAACGCTTTATCCTTAGCTTTAATAGATAGAGTTCCGATGTTCTTTGTGGAAACTTGGTAAGTTTTTGCCGACCCCCACGGGAGATCTTTGCCGACTGTAACCTCATGCGTGGCGAAATTAACGTTTTTTGCAAGCTCAGCGAGGGCGACGGCCATCCCTGCTTCCGCAATTCCCATTGCCTTTAGGGTCCACCATTCTTGTATTGAAGCTTCCATGCGATAGGAAGTAAAAGTCATAACCGCGCCAATTACGATCATTAGAATTCCGCCAAAAATCAAAGCTCCAATAATGGCGGAACCCCGTTGTTTAGCCGATAAAATGAATTTCTTAACCCAAACCCTCGCCATTTTTCTCCCCTAAATTGTTGGAACAACCGCGCCTTCAGGTTCGGAGTTTCTTATTTTTGCCGAGCCAACAAATTTAACGGTATACATTTCCGCATCCGGATGTTTGGGGTCTCGCCTGCTTTTAAACAATCTGAAGAAAACGGTTTGGCATCCGACGCTTCGAATGCGATAGAAGTTAATTTTATCGAAACCGACGGCGAAATCGGAAACTATGGGAGAACCGACTTTGGAGCCGTTTGAATCGAACTCTTGAATTGAGCGAACCAATTTAAGCGATCCTGAGGCAATTTTCGGGTTCGGTTTATTAGTTTCATTTTGACTTGAATTTGGATTTTTGTTTTCGACCACTTTGACCGCATAACTAGTTTGGACCGTGGAAAAAATGGGCGGGTCTTTTGAAAAATCGGGTTTAACCCTGGTCAAAATAAGGGTATTTTCCTTGTTATCCGGGTTCTCATCTCGTTTATCCAATTCCAGATAATCGGTCATTTCAATGCATTTTCTCTGAAGACCGGCGCAGTCAGGGGAAATCCCGGTTGATTTTCGAATATCCTCAATAAGAAGCTGGGTTAGCCTATGAACGTCCTCATTGACCACATGGCTTTGCATCTCAAAGGCCGCATGTTTTTGCCCTCCAAGAAAGGCTTTTAG
Organism: bacterium; assembly: GCA_016192885.1. Taxonomy (GTDB): domain Bacteria; phylum Muiribacteriota; class Ozemobacteria; order Ozemobacterales; family Ozemobacteraceae; genus JACPTH01. Next base: position 2,447 of record JACPTH010000385.1, read on the forward strand.
AACGGCAAACGAAACAATGGTTAAAATAGCTACTGAAACAATCAATTCAACAATAGTGAACGCGTTTTTTCTCATTGATTTGAGTTCTACTTCATTCCGGCCCGTGCCAATGCCGTTTTAATCGGCAAATAAAACTCTTTCTCTTTCCCATTTCTTTTCCCTTTAAAATTAATTGAAAAACTGATTAGCGCTAAATTGGGATCTTTATCATCGTCCATTTCAACCTTTGAATCTTTAATCTCATAAACAACGTTGTTAATTCGCTCGCTAACCTTAATACGATCCCCTATCCTGGTGACCTGGTCGGTTTTTCCGGTTTTATCCGTTACGGATACAGTATCATTTTGTAAATCCCATTCAAGCGTTCGCTTTTGTTGATCTTTGTTGTCCTTCCATTGCGCGAGGGAAAGGTGGTCAAAATCGTATGTTTTCATGGCTTCCATTACTCTTTGGGCCATGAAAGCCGCCATTACACCAAGGAAAGAAGAATTATTCCTAGGACAACTTCAACCAGCGATAAACCGACCTTTCTCATAATCTTATGAAGCGATTATATCCCTAAATCCCTAAAGGTTGTCAATACCTCGGAAATATTAAAGCACACATTGTTTCCCATTCGGCTTTTTAAATTCGAGTCATAGTTCAAAAACACCCTTTTGGGCATAATAACCGCTCCTTCCTCCCCTGCTTGTCGATTCAAATTTTCCACAACTAAGTTTCCAAGAATCGACACTTGTTCTCCGCCTTTTATGCTGTTTTTTGCGTACAAGGCTGATTCAATTTTAACCGTACCTAAACCTTCGCGAAGCAAAAAAGCCCCTTTTAATGCAACCAGGGAAAGAAATGCCTGGGCATTGTCATGGGTGATATTATCGGTTATTGTAATGTTCCCTTCAGAAACAATCATTCCTTGTCCGGCAACCCTGCCCCCAATTCTAACATTTCCTTGAACGTAAATTATTCCCCAAACCATTACGGGTTTGGAATAGGTTCCCTCAGATTTGACGTCTCCTTCATAAAACTCATGGCAGAATTCCTTCGCATTTTTCCGGATTCTATCTAATTGCATGGGTTCTAGTTTTTCCGGATACCTCGAAACAAAATCGAACTTGGTAT
>JACPTH010000386.1 GCA_016192885.1 bacterium
AGGGAAGCCTTTGACGTTTCCAATCTTTTGATTTCTCGATCAGGTGCAACAATTATTTCCGAAATGGCCTGCCTTGGGAAACCCGCCATTTTGGTTCCATATCCATTTGCGACCGATAATCACCAAGAAAAAAATGCACGTGCATTAGAGAAATTGGGCGGAGCTGTCGTTATTCTCGATCGAGATCTAACTGAAGATGCGCTTACCCTCCAGTTGGAAAAACTTTTTCAACCGGGAGTTCTCGGCAAAATGGGAGAGGCTATGCGTTCTGGTAGACCTCAAGATGTTGAGGATAAAATTTATCAACAAATATTGCCAATTTTACTTTAAGCCTTTTGGCTCCACCCAGTTTAAATCAATTCAAAAAAATGTTTCCTATTTTTTTGAGGTGCACTTGTTTCATATTTCCAAGAATGTTATCATGACGACACTTAAAAAGGATGTTTGGAGCTTACGTTGATTTTGTCCGACCAAACCGGGGGAAAACGCGGTGCCTTTGTTTTTCTTAGCAAATGCCCTGCGACTATTCCTTTAAACAACCGCCTTCGAGAGCGAAGTTTTAAGCTTCGTTTCCGTCGATTGCATGGTTTACTGCGCTATCTGAAAATCGTCGCGTTCCTGATTGTTACCGCATGCCTTTCCTATTATGCAATCGTTCAATTAAAGCACCTTTTTTTCCATACTTCATACTTTGAAATAAAAAAAATTGAGGTGCACGGACTTCGATCGCTTTCAAGAGAATCTGTTCTAAAACTCGCGGGTGTAGCTCCGGCTATGAATCTTCTCAGATTAGATCTGAATGAAATTCGGGAAAGATTATTATTGCACCCCGCCATCAAGGTTGCTGAAATTGAGCTCGTCGGGTTATATACATTGCGAATCAAACTAGAGGAACGCATTCCGCTAATGTATATTAAGACGGAAAACGCTTTTCTGGAGGTAGCTATTGACGGGAAAATCCTTTCTCACGATAGCTTTGGTGAGGGCGATCTTCCGATAGTTACAGGGTTACCTCTTTCCGGGAAAATTGCTTGTGATTCCATTGCCAATAACGATGATTTTATTTTTGCAAAATCCTGGGTTAAAACATTGGGGCCAAATATAATAAAGGGCCTTTCAGAATTAAATCTGGCGAATCCATCGGAGCCTTATCTATTCCTAATTTCAGGGGAAAAAGTTATTCCAAAGAGTATGGAAGATTTCAGGGATTAATGTAGAACCTGAGTGCTTTGATATGAGAATGTCAAATGAAATTGTTGTTAAGCCTAAAAAACAAAAACGTCCTCATAAAGGAGGGATTACCAACCTTGTTGGTGGATGATTTAATTGTAGGGCTTGATATCGGAACCACGAAAGTATGCGCGGTTATCGGCGATATTCATGATTCCCAGAGTATGAACATTATCGGCGTGGGCCAGGCACTCTCGTATGATGGCGTAAGAAAGGGCACGATTGTAGATATAGAAAAAACGACCCAAGCTATCATTTTGGCTGTCGAAGACGCCGAGAAAATGGCTGATGTTGTGGTCGAAAGAGTTTTTGTGGGAATTGCGGGCGCCCACATAGGTTCAATAAACAGCCAGGGAATTGTAGGTATTAAGGGCAGTTCACATGAGATTTCATCGGAAGACATTGACCGCGCGGTTGAAAACGCAAAAACAGCCATTTCGATCCCCCATCACCAAGAGATAATCCATATCCTTCCAAGAGAATTCATCGTGGACGAGCAAAAGGAAATCAACAATCCCCTTGGAATGGTTGGAAGCCGACTTGAAGCCCAAGTTCATATTGTTACAGGTGCAATTACAGCGATTCAAAATATTATTAAATGCTGCGAAACCGCAAAATTGAAAGTCGAAGACGTGGTTTTCCAACCTTATGCCTCCAGCATGGCCGTCCTATCGGATGACGAAAAAAAGTTGGGGGTAGTATTGGTTGACATCGGAGGTGGGACGACTGATGTCATTATTTTCCAAAATGGGCATGTGGTGCATTCGTATAGTGCCCCGATCGGCGGGCAATATGTTACAAACGATATTGCGGTCGGCTTAAAGACGTCTACATCGTTGGCCGAAAGCTTGAAAATCCAATACGGGTCCGCTCGATCTGATTTGGTTGACGATCGTGCATCGATTGAGGTGCCGGTTTCGGGCGGAGATAAGGTCAAGAACTTTCCTCAGAAATTTTTAGCTGAAATCATTGAACCTCGCATGGAAGAAATTTTCAACGACATCAAAGAGCAGATTACAAAACTTGTTGCGATCGATATGATTCCCGCGGGAATCGTGCTGACAGGCGGGTGTTCGTTGATGAACGGGTGCCCTGAACTTGCGGAAGAGATTTTGGGGTTACCTGTTCGTAGGGGCCCGCCAATAGGTTTTGGCGGGCTAAAGGAAAAAGTTCAAAGCCCCACATTTTCCACATCTTTAGGTTTGATTCGATACGGGTTCCAAAATTTTCCTTTGCATCCGGTAGAACGCGGAGTTTTTGGCGGGTTGGTTGATCGAGTCAGAAATGCGGTTCAAAGTTTTTTTGCGGACTAATTTAACGTTTAAATAAGCTTGCCAAAGCGGCAGAAACTAAGGAGGGTGAGGTGTTCGATTTTAACCAGGCAGCGGCCGAAAATGCGGAAATCAAGGTAATCGGTGTCGGAGGTGGCGGAACCAATGCGGTAAACCGGATGATTGCCACCAATTTGAGCGGTGTTGAATTTATTTCGGCAAATACAGATGCCCAAGCATTAGCGCTCTCTCAAGCTAAAATAAAAATTCAACTGGGCGACAAGCTCACCAAAGGTCTGGGAGCCGGAGCCAATTACGAAATCGGGAAAAAGGCGGCGGAGGAAGACAGAGAGCGAATTGCGGAAGCTCTAGACGGGGCCGATATGGTATTTATTACCGCCGGAAT
>JACPTH010000270.1:0-4366 GCA_016192885.1 bacterium
TGAGTAAAAACTTCATCCAGGTTAACAATCTTCAGATCATTTCGGGAATGAACTTTTCCTCGATTGATTTCAATTCAAAAGCTCCGGTTTTGGTCTTAAGTCAAAGATTAGCGGAGATTTTGTATCAAGCAAGCGAAAATTCGATAGGAAAAAACGTTTCTTTGAATTCGTGCTGGTTCACCGTGAGGGGGGTGTTTAAAAAAAAAACGGAAATTCGATCGAAGAAGATTTCGAGAAAAGGTTTTCCAAAGGATTATGGGATTTTTGACAAATCAATTTTGCTTCCTTTGCCCTCCTACCAAGAGCGTATCGCCTCACCTAAAATTTACTCCGCTTTGGACAAAATAGTTTTAAAATGCGACGGACTTATGGAAACAAACGCATTAAAAGCTATTTCCGATCGGGTTCTAGCGCTCACTCACAACGGAATTCGGGATTACAAAATTTTTTCTCCCCAGGAACTCCTTGACCAGCAACAATCGACTCAGGAAATTTTTAACATCGTTCTTCTCAGTATTGCATCAATTTCACTTATTGTCGGCGGAATTGGGATCATGAACATTATGTTGGCGAACGTTCTTGAAAGACGCGTGGAAATTGGGATCAGGCGTGCCCTGGGCGCCAAGCGAAAACATATCATTTTCCAATTCCTGATTGAATCGGTCACTATTTGTTTAATTGGCGGAATCCTGGGGGTTTTACTGGGGCTTGGCATCGCCATTTTTATTCTCAAGTTCACTGAAATTCCCGTTGCATTTTCATTAAAACCTGTCATAATTTCATTCGCTATCTCATTTGGGGTCGGAGTTATTTTTGGAATAATGCCTGCGCGCGAAGCGGCGAGTTTGAACCCGGTGGAAGCCCTCCACGATGAATAAAAACCTTTCCCATGAGCCCAAGAAATCCTGTGGAAAATTTTTTCGCGCTTGCTTGGTTTTATTTTTCATGTTTTTTGAAATTTGTCGGGCTAATTCCGAACATATTTTGGTTCCGGTCAGGCGTGGGGATTGTCTTGAAAGCTTTTCTTATTCCGGCGAATTGGAGGCAATTGAGAGCGCCGATGTTCACGCGCCTGATTTGCGTGAAACCAATCTAATGACCGTAAAATCGGTATTGGAAGACGGAACTAAAGTTCTAAAAGGAGACATTGTTGTACAAATTGATGACGGGAATTTTCAAATCGCCTTAGAATCAGCGAAAAATGAACTGGAATTAGCTAGTTCCGAGTTTGAGAAAACGAAATTTGAGCTCGATAACGAGGCGATCGAACTCGACTTGAATATTCAACGAAAATCAATTGACCTTGAAAAAGCCAAGGCAACAGTTGTAGAAGGTTTGGTTTTGATTTCAAAAATAGAATTAAAAAAAGCGAAGTTGAGCGTTGAGCTTTCAAAGCTTGAGCATGAACAAGCTAAAATAGCGCGCGCGGATTTTAATAAAAAAAGGGAAGCGACGCTGAAAGTACAAGGTTTGAAAATGCGGGAAGCCCAAAAGAAGATCCTTTTGCAAAAGGAAAACATCGAGAAATCGGCTGTTCGCGCTCCCAGAGATGGAATTGTATACAAGCCGTTCGTTAGGTTGAACAACGAAATGGGCCGCATCGTTGCAAACAAGGTGGTTCGCCCGGGGGACAAACTGCTTGAACTTCCGGAAATGTCCGGATTTCATGGCGTCGTTTTTATCCCATCCGCGGATTATCAATTCATCAATCCTAACGATTCGGTAAATCTTTTCTTTACCATACTCCCCGACCGGAAATTCTCGGGTCGAGTGAAATCAAAAGAGTTGTATCCAATGAGCAGAAACGAACGATTGGGAAGAAGTGATGCGGAAGGTTACTTGAAGGAATACAAAGCTCTAATCGATGTTCTTGACCAAGATACCGTGTTTAGGCCGGGATTAACTTTTAGATCGGATATTTCTTGTACAATTGCCTCCAATTGCCTTTATATTCCGAGGGCGGCGATCGTGCCCGATTTTTTCCCTTTAAGCGTTTGGATAAAAGGCGCAACCCAACCGGAAAAGAAAGCGATTATCGCGGGCAAAACAGGGGTTAATTTCCTTGAAGTGGTTTCCGGTTTGCGAATGGAAGATCAGTTGTACCTTGATTTCCCCATTGAGGAAAATACTTCGCCCTTCGAAAGCGATCCAAATTGGTAACCGTTCACTTTGGTGTTGGAATTCTAAAAATCCAAATGTTCAGACGATCGAAATAGAATGGAATAAGTGAATGCGGGATGATAGAAAAGTCGGAAAGCCCGTCATTAAAGATGGCTCGGCTTTTGTTTTGTGCCTGATTTGTTTTATCTTCGGGGGTGGTCTACTTGTGGCCGTTTTTATCGGGAAAAACCCGTGGTGGTATTCCGCTTTATTGGCTTCTCCGATGATTTTTGGAGTTATTCTATTACTTGAAAAAAGTATTCGCTTTGTAAAAGGATTTATGTTTTTCGTAAGATCCGGGTTCACAACCTTGCTTGCAGATGACCTCCCGGATGATGCTCAAAAGGGATTCGTAGAATTTTACTCTCCAGATGACGTTTTGGAATTTAAAATACCCGTTTATGAACTTGAAGATAATGGTGATATTATTTTTAGAGGAATGGTAAAAGACTGGAACAATCGTACCCGCCTAAGGGTTTCCGCGTTACGGGGTAATCATACTTTCATTGTTGAGATCGGAACAGCAAGCAAAAGAGTGTCGCTTGAAGTAGGAGAAAAAGAGGTAGCCCAGGTTCAAATTAACCTTTCCAAAAAAGGCCAAGAAACGACCATTTTCGGGAAACTAACGATCCTTTTTAACATGTCCCTTGAAATACAACCTTCCAAACCGCTATAGATGTAGATTTTTGAGGAACGGAGAAAAGATAAAATGATTAGAGAATCCGAAGAACTTGCTTCCCTGCTCGGCCACAAAGGGTTAAAAGTCTGGAATGGAGATCCGGGGATAGTGTTTGAAGATACGGCAGGTTATGCCCAGTTGCTTCGCTCACTTTCTTCGATTTCGCGGGGCCTTTTCCTTGTACACAACATAAATGAAATCTGGCATCGCGGTAAGGGAAGCGTAATTCAACTCTCCTTTGTTTTTCAGAACATCCCTCGAAAGATTTTTATTCCAAGGACAAACGAATTTCTGGATTTCCGGTTTTTATACTTTGTTAATCGACTTTTGGAAAAATCAGGTTTCTATTTTGCTCTTCAGGGTAATCCGGAAGACCCTCTCTTAGTTTTTCTTTCATCTGAAGGGGAATCCTGCATAAAACATGTTTTACACTGGGAATTTAGAGTTTTCTCACCCCCGGAGATTGCCCAATTTATTCTTGCCCCTATTGAAAGGCGGCTGGAATTAAAAGATTTTGATGGAATAATCGAAGATATGGATGCTGCAATAAAAACCCTATCCTCGGACCCGATGTTTTTTCTGTATCGTGGAATAGCGCAATACTATCTTGGAAACAAGCAATCCGCCCAATCGGACTGGGTTTACTGCGTCAACATTGGGCTCACAAACGTTAATGAACTGGTTCGCCGGCGTTTTGGAGCTTCAGCGCTCAAGTAATTTTCGTTTACTTGCAATTTACAGATCTTATCAAAGTTGATAGAATCAATTTATGAGAACCGTGGCCTTAATTTTTTTCATTTCTCTTTCGTTCCCCGGTTTTGCTAACACTTCCGATTTTTCTTCGCTCCACAGGGAAGTCGGAGTTCCAACAAAAGATGTTATTTTAAAAAAACTTTTGTATGTCTGCGGCCTTATGAATGGCGCTTACCTTGGAATGAATGACTTGGTTGCTGCGCTTAATATGAAAAAAAATAGTTCGGACCCAAAAGTCCTCTCCGCCCAACTATTTGCGGTTAAAATAGGTCTTGAAGATAAACCCCGAATGATGAGGTACATTTCAAAGGAAATCCGCCCTTGCGAAAATTACCCTAACTTCCCCCTTGGATTTCCAGATTCTCCGGAAGGCCCTGAGCCGATAAGCGTTGAGTTCGAGAAAATCGCCGATTCTCTTGAAAACCTTAATATCTGTTTCCAGTCAAATGATATTGAATTCCTAAAAAAAGAAGCGAATCGCGTTACTTTTACCGTCTTCTGGACCGAATGCGAAAAAATTCGTGCAATTTGCTTTGATTTGATTAATTTCGTAAGGGTTAATTTAAAGGAAGATATCCCATTTGAAGCATATCAAAGGCATTCTCGCTAGGAGATGCTTGCTAATTTCTTTGTCAAGCCGCGTGATTGCCGAAATTTTAAAAGAGGTGGACAAAAATGCCCTTGTTAAAAATACTAACCTCGGCCCAAATGTCTGAACCAAAGCGGCTGGAGCTGGTTACTTCTCTTTCAACCCTAATTTCTGAAGCCCTTGGA
>JACPTH010000270.1:4410-8965 GCA_016192885.1 bacterium
AAACCGGAAAAATATGTAATGGTAGCGATCGAACACGGGGAAATCTCAATCGGCGGAAAGGCTGGTCCTGCCGCTTTTGTAGACATCAGAAACATCGGGTACCTTTCAGGAGACACGACGCAAAAAATCTCCGGAAGAATTTGTTCGCGTCTTAGGGAGCTTCTTGCAATTCCGGGCGATCGAGTGTACCTAAATTTTACCGATATCTCCCCATACAATTGGGGCTGGAACGGCAAAACATTTGGGTAAATTCTAGTTTTAATTAACCGTTCCGTGAGATTGGCATTTGATCTGCCCTGAAGTCGTTAAATCGCCCCCGGTGTCGTAAAAACAATCTTTTTCAGGCCTATTGACAGGGCTTTTTAAATAACCTCCGGAAATTAGTTTCCCTTGCTGCGTGTCACCGTCGTTAATGCTTGTTATCATACTTGAGTTGTCCATGTTGTACATTTCAACCGCTCCCAAAATCACCCGCATGTTAACGTAACAGGCCTTCTCCGGAGCAAGACGGCGTGGCCTGCGATGGGGCGTAATTGCGATCGCGGCCAGAAATAAAAGTACAAATAAAACAAGAAAAACCTTTATTCCGCAGCCTAAGCACCCAAAAAAGGAGTCAAAGATGGAGCTTTTATTGCCAAAATCAACGCTTTCTGAGGGAGGATTTGTCCGATAAAAGGTTTGATTTAAATCCGGAGGGGTCTCCCTATCATCCGGTGTCCGTTTGCTCTTTTTCGAAGGCGATGCGCCTTTTAAAAGCCCGCCTGCGAGCTGTACTTTTTCTTCAGGTAATTCCTCATTGACTTCAGGCAATTCGATGCTTTTTTGGCTTTGGGTCTCCAATTGCCGGGAGCCGCAAGAGTTGCACAATCTTTGGGAAAGCGTTAATAAAGCCCCGCATTGCGGACATCTTTTTTCCACGAAAAGACCCTCGGGATTTTATTTTTAATTTAGAACCGGATAGAATCCGAGAAATTTCAAAAACAAACATTGTTTTTGAATTTGGCCCACTACTTCTAAAAGTTTTTCATTTTCTTTGGGAGGTTCAAAATCGATTAAAAACAAATCTTTCCAAGGTTTTTCCTGAAATCTAAAAGTTTCAACGCTTAGAATATTTATTTTGTTCTCGTGGAGGGGGGAAATCGCGGTCACCAAAGCGCCAGGGTTCTGGGGAAGAGCCGCAAGAATCGTTGTTTTCATGGTTGGGGTTCGCTGCGCATTAGGCAAAAGGGAAATGGTTACGCAGCGAATGAGGCCTTCTTCAGTAGATTCAAGGGGGCTTTTGACGGTTTTCAAACCCAAGGTTTTCGCTATGCAATGCGGAACCAAGCCGGAAACTTGGCGGGAATCCGTGAGATTCTCAACAACTTCCTCGATAGTTTGGCATATTATTAACTTCGCTGGAACTGAAAGGGACGATACTGAGGACCGTATTAAGTTAAAAGTCTCTTTGGTTAAGAAAATTTTCGAAAAAATCTCGGTTTCATCCTTGGAGCGGGTGACTAACGAGAAAATCGGTTTTGCCAGCGTTTCTGCAACAAAAAAAAAGTCTTGGGAAAGGAAGCTCTCTAATAGGGAGTGTATTCCGTAATTTCCGTTGAAAATTGGAACGAACGCAAGGGCAACCTCACCGCGGTATAGGCTTGAAATAAGCTCGTTGACCTGCTCATAGCCGACAAATCCCGCGGACGAGCCAAACTGGTTCTGGGCAGCATCATGCGCCCAACCATATCTTTCCCCAAGGAAAGCAATCTTGTCACTGCTTTCCAAATTTCTGCAAGCGGAAATTACTTCGGTAAAGATCGAGCGCAAAACTTGATTGGGAAAGGAACCCTTGTGAGTTTCTTCAATTTTGGAAAGAATAAATTCTTCCCTTCCGGGTACATAAACCTGAGGCTGGTTTTCACTTTTCTTTATTTTGCTCATTTCCTTAACCAGATCAGCCCTTTGGTCAAGGATTTCAACCAGACGCTTATCTAGAACATCAATTTCTTCACGCTTTTTCAGTAGATCGCTCATCGCTTTGAACCTCAATGCGTTCTCTTAAATGGGGAGGGAACCTTGAACATGCTTGGTCGTTTTCTCGGCAATATGGCCTTTCAGAATAGCCGCAAGGAGCGCCGGCGGTTTGGAAAATTCGAGGAGAAACCGCTTTGCATCTCGATAACATATAATTAGCAAGCTTCCGAATTTCCCATTGGGCTTTTTGGCAACAACGTTGTTCGAAAAAATTAAAAAGACTCCTCGCATTCATTGAGAAAACCAGTTTAGTTTCTAGGGAATTTGGAAAAATGTATCTGGCGTCTTCCCCTGGTACCCCTACCGAACGAAGCTCCCGATATGTTTCCAACATTTTTTTCATGGTTTCAAGAAAAATCTTTTTAGCGTGGGGAACGTTTTCAATTGTCGGTGGAATAACGAATGGAAGCGAGGGAAGGTTCAAGTATTCAACGAACCTTTGGCTTTCTTGTGAATAGGACGCCATTCGGTGCCTAACGAGTTGATGGGAAAGCGCTCGTGAAATCCCCATTACTGAAAAAGTGAAATTCGCGTGCTCAAATGGGGAAAGATGGTTTCTACTTCGTAAAATCCCAAGCAATCGGTCTATTTCAGAATCGTCAAAGTTTTCCTCAAGGTCTGAAATCGAGAGGGACGAGTAACAACGCCGAGCGGACAAAGCAACCAAAAGATCAGGTTGAGGAGTATGGCTTAACAAAGAAACTTGCAAAAGATTTCCTCACTTACAAAAAAAGAAAACATATGAGCAACTTGCAAAGTTACCCGAAAGCCGCCTTATCAATTTGAAGATTCGCCGTTGTTACATTCCTGAAGCTTCTTCTTTTGCCTCAGCGGGTTTCTTGCTTGACTTGGAAGATTCCGCCGTTTCAGAGGTTTTTTTGGGAGCTCCTTTTAAGGCGGGTTTCTTTTGCGTTGTTTTTTGGGCTTTGGCAGCCTCAACCTTCTTTTGGGCGTCTAATTTAGCCTGGAATTTTTCCACGCGTCCCGCGGTATCGACAAACCGCTGCGTGCCGGTAAAAAATGGGTGGCAACCTGAGCAAATCTCTATCTTCATTTCCTTGGAGGTTGAAAATGTTTCAAATGAACTACCGCAGGCGCAGGTTACGGTAACTTTGCTAAAATCTGGATGGATTCCCTTTTTCATGGTTTTCTCCTTTTTCAAAAATGTTTTATTGCTTCATCCAGGCTTTCATAAGTGTGGATGATATGTTCTAGCTGAATCAATTTAAAAATTTGATAAATATAGGCGTTAAGATTAATAAGCATTAGATCGCCCCCGGCGTCCCGCAATTTCTTAAGAGTACCAATAAAAAAACCCAAACCCGAGGAATCAATATAATTTGTTTTTTCAAGGTCAAGAATTATTTTTACCTTTTTCGCTTGAATCAAGGAGTTAATACGTTCCTTGGCGCAAGGAAGAGTCCACATGTCCAGATCTCCGATAAGAGAAAGGACGGTTACATCTTTATCAACACTTTTAATCTCAAAGTTCAATTTTTCTTTTTCCGGTTGACTTCTTTTCTCAGGCATAACATTCCTCCATCACTGATTTTTTCGAATTTTGCACTATCTCACGCAAGTCATTTTTGTTACTTTTCCTCTTAGAACTCTCACCAAAGTATAGAAATTATATCATAGAAAATCGCGATCTTCTTTGAAACCCCAAAAAAACCTTGCCTAATGCCTTGGCTTTTTCTTTACGATTTCATTTGCACTAATTATTGCTCCCAAAATATCGGCTTTTGACTGGTTGCCTGCAAGGTTAAGATTTGTAAGAATTCTTCCGAGTTCGGTTACAACGTATTTTGGCTTTAATGAATTTAAAACCAATGCAACTAAATCTAACCGACATCGCTCGCAGGAGCAGGCGGAACGATTTTCATCGAGAAAGGCGTCAACCGCTTCTTTTACAATTACCTCATTGCGGTTTTCCATTACCCAAGAAGAAATCTTTTCTCCCATTATTTTCTTATCTCCGCCCCCGAAATCTTGGAGCGCAACGTTTTAGGGGTGATATCCAGCAAACGCGCGGCTTCAAGCTTGTTTCCACCCGTAAATTCAAGAATCTTGCGAATGTAAACTCTTTCCATTTCAGCCATAGTCAAAACTCTTTCCGGGGTTAAATTAACCGTGGTTTTTGGGGGCAATTGCTGAAGCTTTATCGGAAAATCTTGAGGCTCAATTACATCGCCCTGAGATAGAACCACCGCCCGCTCGACAACATTGCGAAGCTCGCGAACGTTTCCAGGCCAGCTGTAACCCATAAGAATTTGGAAGGCGGAATCAAGAATACAAAGCTGCTGCTTATTGTATTTTTTTGAAAAAATCGAGAAAAAATGCTTGATTAGCCCCATAAGATCGTCCATTCTTTCACGCAACGGAGGGACTCTAACTTCGACAACATTTAACCGATAGAACAAATCTTCCCGGAATCGGCTTTTTTCTATTTCATCAAGCAAGTTCTTGTTTGTAGCGGCCAGTATTCTTACATCTACCTTGATTACAGCTTTGCCTCCGATACGCTCGAACTCTTGCTCTT
>JACPTH010000387.1 GCA_016192885.1 bacterium
CTTGTCTCATTTCGTAAAGAGCGCCCTGATAGTCGTGACGACCTGCGAAAAAAACCGAGTTTGCGAATCTGGCCTTCAAAAAATTCGGCTTTAATTCGAGGGATTTGTCTATTGATTCTTGGGCTGACCCCATGTCATTTCTCTTCCAGGCGCATAAAGCAAGGTAGTACCACGTTAAGGAAACGCGTTGTTCCAAGTCTTTTGACCTCAGGCCGGAGGCCACGGCCTCGTCGGATTTCCCTTCGCCCAAAAGTTTCTCTCCCCGATATTTCTCCTCTCTCATTGAAGTCTCGCCTAAAAGTAATGCTTGCTCGAAGGAAAGAGAAGCCTGGTGAAAGGTCTTGGTTTTTAGGTAGACTCTGCCTAGGTGAAAATAAGCATCAATCTTATGGGGGGCAAGCGCTATCGATTTTTTTAGGGAAACAATGGCTTCATTAAACTCACCTCGTCGCTCGGTTAGGGTTCCAAGAAGGTAAAATGCTTGGGCTTGATCGTGTTTTAAGGAAGAAATCTTGCGAATCGTAGAGATGGCTTTATCATTGAATCCCGCGATTTTTTGCTCGTATGCGAGAGATTTCAAATCTTTTATCCGGTTTTCTATCGAAACGGTTAAACGTTGGGCAAATTCCTCGGCTTCGCCGTATCGTTTTAGCTTTGAGCTCAATTCGGCCAAATGGAATAGCGCCTGATAATGAGTAGGCTGCAATTTTACGCAGGTTTTATAGGCAAAATACGCGTCCACATTGTTTCCAATTTGTTGCTCCGAATATCCGAGCGAGTAGTTAATTTCAGGGTCTTCGGGAGAACATTGCAATGCTTGCTGAAAATTACTTCTTGCTTCCTTGTACTTCTTCTCTCCCAAAAGAGCCGTTCCGTCGGCAAAAAACTTTTGGGCGGCTTTTTGGTTTTGCTCTCGAATCTGGGCATTTTTCAGTTCGATTGTCTGAAGCGCTTTTTTATCTATTGAAAGGATTAAAACATCCCGGGCGCGTTGTTTGGCGGGATGTTCAACGGGGGTTTGGCCCATGATTTTTCTGGCCAGTTCAATTGCCTCGCTCCATTTTCCATCCCCATAAAGTTCTTCAAGATTTGAAAGATTGTTTTTAATTTTATCTTCTAAAACGTAGTCCATTGCGGCTTGGGCAAAATTCGCTGAAGCCATTAAGAAAGCAACAATAAAAAAGAGAATTATTCGGTGCATAGACTAGAAAATATATCGGCAACCACCCCTCTTTTGGGAAGAAAAAACGCGTAACCGATCAGAGGGGTAGAATTCAGAGCCCAGAATTCAGCAGTCAGAAGCGTGGTTACCAACCTACGCTAAAGAAGTTAGTTCTCAGGGAGAA
>JACPTH010000271.1 GCA_016192885.1 bacterium
TTTGAGGATGGTCCATGTTGTACAATTCCACCGCTCCGGTTAAAACTCGAAGGTTAACGTTGCAATTTCTCTTTAAACCCTCTTGAGTTTGCCTGTTAATGGTTCCCTTCAGCCGGTATCCATCAAGGTCGAGGACGAAATAGGATTCCGCCGAACTGGCAAAATTGAGAAATTGTTCCCAGCCCGTTAAATTGTTTTTCGGTTGTGTTCTTGAACAAATTTCAATTCCGTCAGGTTTAATTCGAGAATAGAATGCCTCTTCCGAGGTCGGGGGGGGGGAAGCTCAAATTGGAGATAATTTTCGACTTTTGATGGTTTTGACAGGGTAGGATCGAATTGAAGAAAGAATTCATACAATTCGCTTGGTTTAATTGTTGCTTCCAGAACTAATCGAGGAATTAATTTTTGATTGACCGAAACCCACAAACCACCTGTGGGTTTAAATAAACCCTTTGAATCGAAGTCCAAGATTTTTTTTGCAAAATCCTCAAGGCTGGACGGAACTGAATCTTTTTTACTTTCATTTTCCGGCTGCTCATCCCGTAGATTAGCCATGGGACCATGAATCGAACAAGAAATCTTTCCGTTCCCGGAAAAATCACCTTGAAGCGAGTATTTACCATTTTCCTTACAAATTACATCGGAACTAAGGTATTTTTCTTCTTTCAAAAGGGGAATATCAATTTGAGTTTTCATCAAATTGACATTTTCCATGTTGTACATTTCGACGGCCCCCAACAATATATACATGTTTGCCGTACAGGATTTGGACATTGCCGTTCCCCTCGCCTTGATAAAATTTGGGGCGGCGGTTTCCCATAGTTTGGTTAAGGAAGCCTTTATGAGAGCATTTTCCGGAGCGTTAAGCGTTTTCAACTTTTCGATTGCGGAAAAGTAAAGTTCTTTAACGTTTAAAAAGAGACACCCCATTGAATCCTCTTCGATTACTGATTTTCCATCCATGGCAAACATCGGTTGAAGAAGGATGGCGAACCCAATAACCGCCAAAAAAAATCTTGATTGACTTGAGGTCATAAAAAGCTCCTTGAAAAGAATTCGGAGAATAAAGTACCTTACCTCTTCCCTAAATCAAAAGCAATGAATTCAATTCCATTTCTTGACAGTCTTTCAGGGAATTTCTATAATAAAATGTTTCCGCAGAACATTCCTTATTGAAAGGTTTTTTCATGAACGCAGGTAACAAGCAAGTTCCCGAAAAGAAAGTTTTGGAGGCAATCACTCCGAAATCACAGGACATTTCGCGATGGTATACGGACGTAGTCTTGAAAGCAAGATTAGCCGACTATGCGCCAATAAAGGGTTGTATGGTTATTCGCCCTTATGGATACGCGGTTTGGGAAAATGTTCAGAGAATTTTAGACGAAAAATTTAAGGGGCTCGGCCATCAAAATGCCTACTTTCCTCTTTTTATCCCCGAGAGTTTTCTGGTGAAAGAGGCTGAACATGTTGAAGGATTTGCGCCCGAGGTTGCCTGGGTGACCCAAGCTGGGAAAGATCCGCTAGAGGAGCGGCTCGCTATTCGCCCTACATCCGAGGCGATAATAGGCCACATGTACGCGAAATGGATTGAAAGTTATCGCGATCTTCCTCTCTTGATCAATCAATGGGCAAATGTGGTAAGATGGGAAAAAGTTACAAGGCCTTTCTTAAGAACCACGGAATTCTTATGGCAGGAAGGGCATACCGCGCATCGATCACATGAAGATGCAAATTTTGAAGTAAGGCAAATGCTTGAAGTTTATCGTAGCTTTGTTGAGAACGATTTGGCCATTCCCGTGGTGAGCGGAAGGAAAACCCAACGCGAGAAGTTCGCGGGGGCTTTGGATACATTCACAATAGAGGCGCTGATGCCTGATGGGCAGGCTCTTCAATCAGGGACATCCCACGATTTGGGGCAAAATTTCGCCAAGGCTTTCAATATCAATTTCCTAGATTCCGACGGTGAAAGAAAACTTGCGTGGACGACTTCATGGGGAATGTCTACGCGGATAATCGGGGCAATCATAATGACTCACGGAGATGACCGGGGTCTCCGTTTCCCCCCCCATGTAGCTCCAATCCAGGCGGTGATCGTTCCCGTGGTCTACAAAGAACCTGGGCTTATTCTAGAAAAAGCGCGAGAAATAAAAACAAGGCTCGCCAAAAATGGGGTTCGAATCCATCTTGACGATCGCGATAGTTTTAAACCCGGGTGGAAGTATTCCGAGTATGAAATGATGGGGGTTCCTTTGCGAATTGAAATCGGCCAAAAGGACATAGAAAAAAAGCAAATTTGTATCGTGCGTCGGGACAACTTGGAAAAATCCTTCATTCCGGATTCCGAGCTGGAAGAAACAGTAGAAAGGCTTTTGGATGCGGTCCAAAAAAATCTTTACGCTCAGGCAAAGACCGCTTTGTTTGAAAAAATTTTTCCTGCGGATAGTTTTGAAAAATTACGGGAAATAATTAAAGACAAACATGGAATGGCCTCTGTTTCGTGGTGCGGTTCTGAAAAATGCGAGGAACAATTTAAGACCGAGACCGGAGCAACGGTAAGGTGCATTCAAGAAGATTCGTCTCAAGGAAATTGCGTGGTCTGCGGTTCCTCCGCCAAGGGAAAAGTTTTTGTGGCAAGGTGTTACTAGTTGAATTACATTCATTAAAAAGTCGCAGGAAGTCTAAATTGGAAATAAACCTAAAGAGGCTAATTAAAGACCTTCATAACACGGATGAAGATGTAAGAGCTCTTTCAGCCATGACCCTAATGAAGGTGGATGTCGCCGATTCCGAAACCCGAGAACTGTTAATCGAGAATCTGATTGAAGCTCTTAAAGATAAAAATATTTCCGTTCGCTTTTTTTCCAGAAAGGCTATTGATAAGCAAAAAAAACATCTGGAAAACCAAGAAGGAACCGCCGTTTCGCCTTCGATTGATGAAGCCCTTTCCTCGGAAGATTTTGAGGAAAGGCTTGACGGGGTCATGCGGGTGGCAAAAGAGAACAAGAAGGAATATAAAAACAAGCTAGTCGAGATGCTAAAGACGGAACAACATGATTTTGTCAAAGCGACACTTTTAAGCAGTCTTAAACTTTTTCTGGTCAAGAATGAAGCGTTTCTTCTAAGCCCGTTCCTAAAAGATTCCGACAGTCGGGTTCGTTCAAATACTATTGAAGCTCTCGAGGCTTTGAAGGCGGATGAGGCTATTCCAAACCTGTTTCCTTGCCTGGAAGACCCGGATAACCGAATTCGGGCGGTAGCCGCCAAGGCCTTGCAATCTTTTGGCGAAGGCAAGGTGTTTGCGGTTTTAAAGAAAATGTTGTCATCCAATGAAGAATGGATGAAAATCAGCTCTATTTATGCTCTTTCCCACATCAAAGCCGGTGAAGCCATCCAAATGCTTCTAGAAGCGGCAAAAGGTCAAGCCAATGTTGAAACCAGAATTAAATCCATCGGGGCTTTGGCAAATTATCATGATTCAACCGTTCATTCCTTTCTTTCGGAACTTTTAACCCACGGGGAGGAGCCGTTTAAAACGGCCGCGAATAGAGCCTTAAAGCTGATGGAAGAAAAGTACGGTCCCAACCCTCCTTCGACCACTTTGGTTACATCCCAAAAGAAAGTGGAAGAAGAAAAACCCCGGCACTCGGTTGAAAAACCGCAAGAATCCGGAACCGATATTACCGGGGCTGTGACTCAATTCTTCCGGAAAGGCCAGGAACAAACAATCGGTCTTTCCCAAAGAGCCGCCATTAATTTTGCCATAACCGATCTTGAAAAAGAACGTGACGAACTTCAAAAAGAGGCGGGGCGGGTTCTTTTTGAGGTTTACCAGCGCGGGGACCTAAAAATTCCCGAATTGTTAACTCTCGGGCATGAGATTTTGAGAATGAATTACTTTATTCAAAAGTATAGCGAGGAGGAGGAGAAAAATTCCCCCGCAGGCGATGGAGGTTTTTTCTCGCAACTAAAGTCTTTTTTTTCCAAAGCGTCAAGTAAAGATTCCAGTGGCCGCAAATCAGATAAATTCATTAAGCAGCGAGATACTATTTTTCAAAAATTGGGGGCTTTGGGCTTTTTGAAATTCAAATCTCAAGAGTTTACCCCCATTGAGATGGAAGGTTTGTTTCGCTCTTTTTTAAACATTGAAGGTAAGATTCAAAAAGAGAAAAATCAGTTTAAAAAGTAATTCAAGGCAAGGAGCCAAATATGGATTTAAAAGCCATTATTCGTGACGTCCCGGATTTTCCAAAAAAGGGAATTCTTTTCAAAGATATAACTCCGTTACTCCTTCATCCGGGGGCATTTTCTCAAGCCGTGGATGAGCTTGTTGCCCCGTATAAATTTTCCAAATTGTCCGCTATTGCGGGAATTGAGTCGAGAGGTTTTATTCTGGGGGCGGCAATGGCGCTCAAACTCGGCGTCGGATTTATCCCGATTCGAAAACCCAATAAACTTCCATACAAAACAAGGAAAAAGCAGTATTCCTTGGAATACGGGTCGGATACCGTGGAAGTCCATGAAGATGCGGTAAAGACCGGAGAAAGAGTGCTCCTGGTCGATGACGTGATCGCTACCGGAGGCACGGCAAAAGCCGCCTCTGAACTTCTTAGGGAACTCGGAGGAGAGCTTGTCGGGATTGCGTTTCTAGTCGAATTGACTTTTTTGAAAGGAATTGAAAAACTTTCAGGGGAAAAAGTGTTTAGCTTAATCAAGTTTTAGTAATGTGAATTTTGATGCCATCAATAAATCTTTTTTTTCAATACCACCAGGGATTAACTCACTCAAACTGGGAACACCGATTCCTTTCCGTGAAACAATTGACGGGTGTTTCAGGTCTTCACGACTATTAATGAATGGGTAAGAGTACAAGTTGCCGAAGCCCTAGGGAAAATGGGCGATGCGACCATCGCAAAGCTAATCGCATATCATCTTGAGTCGGAAGAGGATGACCATGTGCGGGCAACGCTGGTTAAAACCCTTGGACTTATCGGCGACAAAAACATGCTTCCTGTAATTACTTTATATTTACAGGATAAAGATTCCAGGGTTCGGGCTAACGGAGTTGAGGCGCTTATGAACCTGGGATTACCCGACTCGGACATAATCAATGCCCTAATGAAATTAATCGGCGACCCTTCTAACCGGGTTCGAGCTAACACGGCTCTTGGGCTGGCTTGTCTTGGGGAAAAAAAGGGCCGCGAAATCTTGATTCAAATGCTGGAAACTACCGACGAGTTTATGCGCGCATCCGCGACTTATGCAATCGGAGAACTAGCCGAACCGGAAGATAGCTCAAAACTACTTGAGATTTTAGGGGACTCCTCTTGGTTGGTAAGAAAAAATGCGGTAAAAGCCTTGGTTAAACTAGGAGTTAGATCCCTTCCGGGGGCGACGGACGCTCTTTCTTCCCCAAATACCGCCGTTAGATTGGGCGCTTTGGAAGTCATTTCGGAATTAGGTGATTCTGTCGCTCGACAGGCGGTTATTCCTCTTTTGGAGGATGAATCAGGCGAGGTTAGAAGCATGGCGGAAGCTGTTTTGGATAGACTTTCTTCCCGCGGGTAAATTGAACAAAATGATGACCTTTTTTGCGAACAGATTTTTTATCGTTGAGCGGGCATGCTTGCCGTAATTCTTGCCCGCAAAGGTTCGAAGCGAATTCCTGAGAAAAACATTAGGGAATTAGGCGGAAAACCCTTGATTTCATGGGTTTTGGAAGCTGCGATTTCATCCAAAGTTTTCTCAAAAGTTTTGATTTCTACGGATTGCGGTCGAATTGCCAGAATTGCACGGAACTGCGGAGCATGGGTTCCGTTTATCAGGCCCCCGGAACTTTCTTCCGACTCCGCCGAATCGGTTGATGCGCTTATCCACGCGGTTGAATGGCTTTTGCATTCAAAAAATATTGAGAAGCCAAAAACCGTTTGCCTTGTTCAGGCAACCTCGCCCTTCCTTTCAGCAAGCTATCTTCAAGATGCTAAATTAAAGTTTGAGATTGGCGGTTTTACTTCGATGAGTTCTATGTGTCAAGTTAGAGAACGCCCTGAATGGATGTTTTCACTTGGGCCGGGAAATCTGGCAAAACCCTTGAATCCTGATAAACTTTCTGATCCATCCTCTAAACTTCCGGTGTATTACATAGAGAACGGCGCGATGTTTTTCATCAAA
>JACPTH010000272.1:0-2720 GCA_016192885.1 bacterium
TTCCGCTTTTTCGGGCTGTTGCTGCTTTTCTAATACTCCGGCATATTCGAGTATTGCGGAAGTATGTTTGGGGTCTCTTTTAAGTATTTCCTCCAGGGTCGCTTGCGCTTCGGGCCATTTTTGGTGCCCGGCGAACAAGCGGGCAAGGGAGAATTGAATCTCAATCGGGTCAGGCGAAAGAGAAACGGCGGTGTTGTATTCGGAAAGAGCTTCAGCGAATTTTTTCCCCTTGTCGTAAATCCTTGCAATTCGATAATGCGCGCTGACATTTTTTGGATCAAGTTCAAGAACTTTCTTGAACCTAACAAAGGCATTTTCGTAGTTCTCTTCGGCGAAAAGGATTTCGCCGCTCATTTGGTAAGCATCGAGGTAGTTTAGGTCTAATTCTACGGCTTTTTTCAGGTTGGAAAGCGCTTTTTCGCTTTGTCCCTTTTCTTTGTAAACTCGTCCGAGCTCAAAATAACCGCGGGCGAATTTTGGATTTATCCGGATTACTCTTTGGCAGAATTTAATTGCTTCATCAAACTCCTTTGCATCGTACCGAATTTCGGAAATTCCGAAATACGCGGGAATATACGAAAGGTCATTTTGAATAGCAGACTGGAAGTTTTGAATCGCCTCATCGTTTCGGCCCATTTTTCTGTAGACTTCGGCCAGCTCAAAATAGGCCCTCGGATCTTGGGGATCCATTTCAACCACTCTTTGACAGGCTTCAAGAGCTTCATCAAAAAGCGGGGACATTTCTGCCATGGGTTTAAGGTAGGAGTTTTTCAACCCCCAGTAAGCCCATTTAAAATCGGGGTTTAAGTTAATGGTCATTTGATACCCGTTGAGGGCCTGCTCTTGGCGCTCCTCTTGCTTTTCCGGGATTGCGGATGGAAATGTCTGACATGCGTAAGCAAGGGCAAAATGGGCAATCGGACTCTGGGAATCAACGACCGCGTTCCCTCTAAACTGCTCAATCAATCGGTCAAAGATTCCCTCTCGATCTTCTTTTTCTTGATTTTGAATGCAATGTAGATCTACAAGATTAATTATCGCGAGAGAGCTGTTCTTATCTATCTCCAAAGCCTTCTGATAAGCTTCCATTGCTTCTGGAAATTGCCTGCGATGCGTAAAAATCTTACCCAATTCTATGAGCGCGCCTAAGGCGTTAGCCTCCTTGAAAAAGCGGAGTTTATTGAAAATGTACCCTTCCTGATACGATTCTTGGCGAAGATTGGAAGACAAGGAAACAACCTCGCGAAATCGCTCTATGGCGAGGTCAAGCATTCCGTTGAGGGAATAGATTTTTCCGAGCCTGAAACGGGCGAACACGTGAGTCGGGTTCAATCCCAGCCCTTGTTGGTAGAATTCAATGGCTTGATCGTAAGACGCTTTTTGCTCATTGATAAAACCTAGCCGGAAATACGGGGGAGAATAGGTAGGGTCGAGCTCCAAAGCCTTGCGATACGACGTATTTTCACCCTGGGATATAAGATAAGTTTCACCTGATTCAAAAAGAAGGCGAGGATGGTTTTGAATGTGGTCTAGAGCGATATTAAGCTGTTCGACGGCCGATTCGTATGATTTATCATAGAATAAAATATCTCGGATCCCAAGGTGCGCCCATAAATTTTCAGGGTTCATTTCAATCGCTCGTTCCATCAAAGTTCTTGCTTCTTCTCGCTGGGTTTTAAATATGTCTTCTTGCGCGGAGTGAAGAATCAGAAGGCATTGTCCCATTGTACAATTCGCAATCGATTGACTTTCAACGCTGCGAAGTTCTTCCCTTAATTTCTGGGCGACCTCGGAATATAATTGTTCTTTATGAGGAAGATCCTGGAACATAGCGCGGTATTGTAAAATAAGTTTAATCCAGGTTTCCCCGTCCTCGGTATCGTGTTTTAAGACGCTTTTAAACTCGGAAATAGCCTCATCATGGACGCCGCGCATCGAAAAAATATCCCCCATCGACCGATGGACGAGCGTGTCATGTGGGTTAAGAATAAGGGCTTTTTGAAAGTCCAGTAGGGCTTGATCGAAATTCCCTTTATTCATTGATATCTTGGCTTGGGAAATGTACAACTGAACCCGCTCTTTTTTTTCATCTTCGCTTAATAAGGCGATTCGATCCCGAAGGAGAATAAGCTCATTTTGTTCCGCCATCTTTTTTATTGAGGCCAAGTACTCCCTGGATGCGTTTCCAAGTTCTTGAAAGAGGCAAGCGGAACTTCCCGGGGTAAAAAAAGTGCACTTTTCAAATATGCAAGAGGATCCGGCATGATCGGCATTTTTCTGAAGGACTAAAAATGGACAAACTGTCTTGCTCATGAATCGGTTTAACTCCTTCTTCCAAGAACCCGACGTTTGTTCGACCCGTCGAGAGGGCTAACAAAGGCCTTTGATTCTAAAATATCCATAATTCTTGCAGCCCTATTATATCCGATCTTAAACCTTCTTTGAAGCATACTTGTTGAAGTTTTTTCTTGGGTTAATAAATAACTTTCAATCGTTGATAAAAGTTTCGTATCATCGTCCTCATCGACTAATTCTTCTTCATTTTCTTTTTCTTTTCCAGGATTAGAGGGAGAAATTTCAATGTATTCAGCCTTCCCCTGAGATTTAACCCATTCCGTAAGATCCTGCAACTCTCTATCTGAAACGAAGGCTCCTTGCAATCTTAAAGGTTTGTTTCGGCCTTTGGGCACAAATAGCATATCTCCCTTTCCCAAAAGCCT
>JACPTH010000272.1:2752-3880 GCA_016192885.1 bacterium
AAAAGCTATTCGGGAAGGAAGATTTGCTTTTATTATCCCGGTTAAAACATCAACGGACGGACGTTGGGTTGCCACGACTAGGTGAATTCCAACCGCGCGCGCCATTTGGGCCAATCTGCATATCGACCCCTCAACTTCCGCCGAGGCTGTCATCATCAAGTCAGCCAATTCGTCAATGATTATCACGATAATGGGCATATTTTCCAATTCCGGGTCGATTTCCGCTTTAAGCTGGGGAAGATTTTCGTTATACGTGGAAATCTTTCTTACGCCACAACTGGCAAGGGTTTCATATCTCCTCTCCATTTCCTCGACCGCCCATAAAAGCGCTGTTGAAGCCTTCTTGGGGTCGGTTACGACCGGCGAGATAAGATGGGGAATTCCATTGTAAGTTGAGAGTTCGACCATCTTTGGGTCTATCATTACCATTTTTACCTGATCCGGGCGCGCTTGAAAGAGAATGCTTGCAATAATGGTATTTATGCATACCGACTTTCCGGAACCGGTGGCTCCGGCAATTAAAAGATGGGGCATGTCGGAAAGATCGGCGAATACCGGGCGCCCGCTGATGGTCACCCCTAAGCCAAGATTTAACAATGTTTCATTGGAATGAAAGCGTTCGTTGCAAACAAGGTCGAAAAGAAAAACCGGTCGCGGTTTCGAATTAGGTATTTCGATTCCTAGAGCGGGTTTTCCCGGAATCGGGGCTTCAATTCTAACTGCTTGAGCTGATAGAGCCAAGGCGATATCATCGACCAAGGAAGTTATCCTTGAAACCTTTACCCCGGGTGCGGGTTTGATTTCGAATCTTGAAACCGCGGGGCCTTCGACAACATCGGAAATTGTAGCTTTAATTCCAAAATCTTCGAGCGTTTTTATTAGCAGGGAAGATCGGGTTTGCAAGTCGGATTCGAAATGGCGGTCTTGAGGATTAGGGACCTTTAATAAATCAATTGGAGGAAGTTTCGCCGGCGGGGTCGGAATTTTTTCGACCGCTTTTGACGACGCGTGAACGTCCTTTTCGAGATCCTTGTCGATGGGGTGATCGTCAAGCGGGGATGGGGATTTACTATCGTCTTCATCAACATCAAAACTTTCATCGGAATCTAAAGAAGAAGAAGAAGAAGA
>JACPTH010000273.1 GCA_016192885.1 bacterium
ATATCATCGCCACAAGGTTACAACTCTTCTTAACAAAGATACGCTCTATGTTTGTGGAGTTTCGCACTTTTTTGTTCGGGTTTTGCGGAATTCGCTACAAGACCTCGTTGCGCTAACTCGAAATGATAACTTCCAGCTCATCTCCAAGTCTTTGCCGAAACCCCTTTGAATCGCCATCCATGGCGATCTGCTGGGTGGCCATACTTCTAGAATGGCCATGGCAAGCCATGGGATTCGCTTGCCGATCATTTCGGTCAGCTCCATTAATGTCTTTCTGCGAAAGCCGCAAAACCTTCTTTGAAAAAAGTGCGAAACTTAACTGTTTCAAAAATAAATTCGCGTTCTTTTCTTTCTTATGAGCGAATTCTTTTCTTCGCAACAACTTCCCAAGCACATTCAAACCTTGTTGAATCTCTTTGTTGAGGTTAAACGCGCAATTCCCTCTCCAACCGAATCAAGATTGCTGGTTTTCTTTGGAAACCCTCCCGAACGCGAAACAAGAAACTCCCCGATCTCAGGTTGTCTTCTTAGCGTAATTTTGCTTTTCGGATTATACATCTTCATTTTCATGAGCGTTGAAAAGAACGTTTTACTGGGCGCCATCTCATCATTGCTGGCAATGATTGCGGTCGGTTTTCTGGCTGTAATTTTTGAACCATCCTTTAAGGAAAGCCCCGTTACCCAATCAGATAGGCCTCAATTCGAGATTTCCTTAAACCGCCTCCTTAAAACCCTTCTTGTCATGGACCACGTTTTCGCCATGTCTTCCCAGGCTTTTTCTTTTTCCGCTTTGAGGGAAATTGAAATTCAAGGTAATTTTGATGAAACCTACTCCAAAATACTCATCAAAGTGATACTTAGGATAAATGACTTTGAAATTGTGTTGGATAATAAGCCGCTTTTGCCTATCCATAATTCGAAGCATAAATTGGATTTCAATGTTCTTTTTTTAAGAAACGTTCTTTCTATGAGTGAGTGGTGTTGCTGTCCACTTCGATTTTCTATAGAAAACAGCTCTCATATAATTTTTGACCAATCGATGATACCGGAAAGAAGCATTCCTTAAGTTAGAATATAGAATAAAGAATTTAGGTAATACCAAACGCACTTGATTCGTTCATATGGTTTTTCGTAATGGATTGATTCATCAAGCCGGTGCGGATGCATTTAAGGCTAACAAAAGTTGAATGTTGAGATTTGCAGAAACGAATTATTAGGAGTAAATCTTCATGGGATTTTTTGGAGAAGGTTCTTTTACAATAATCGGTAGTCTTCCGCATGAAAACCGTAATCAGGCGCTTTCATTTCTTTTCGACCAACTAAAGAAAATCCCGGCATGGCCGCAATTAACCTTTTACCCAGATGAAAGAATGACGGAACAGTACAAATTTGGGTTAGCCGGGTTTACGACCCGCGATGGAAAGAATTTCATTGATTCCAGGAACCCGAATTTTGAAGAAGAAACGCTTCAATTTTATGAGGATTTTCTTCAATCATCAAATTTTAACCAAACCTTGTTAAACTCGAGGTTTTCCTTTAACCCTTCCACCGGCGCCTCTTTTTTTCCGTTTCTGGATTATCTTTTCGCCTGCAGGAAAAACCTTGTTGCAGTTAAAGGCCAAATTACCGGACCTTTTACTCTATCGACAAGCCTTCTTGATCAAGACCAGCGATATGCAATTTATGATGATCGTCTTAGGGATATGATTGTAAAGGGATTATCGATGAATGCGCATTGGCAAATCTCTAAAATGAAGGCTGCGCAGGTCCCGGTAATTATTTTCATTGACGAACCTGCTATGGCGGGCTATGGTTCATCGGCCTTTCTTGGAGTTTCCGATGAGATGGTTCTCGAAATGCTGAATGAGGTTTCGGCTGAAATCCATAAAGCCGGAGGACTGGCCGGTATCCATGTGTGCGCTAATACTGACTGGGGCCTGATTTTTAAGTCTGACTTGGATATCATTAATTTTGACGCCTACGGTTTTTTCGATCGATTTGAATTATATAGAGATGAAATTCGGGAATTCCTTCTTTCGGGAAAAAACATCGCATGGGGAATCATTCCTACAATGCGCCCGGACGATATAGTCAGAGAAACACCCGATTCTTTGGCGACTTTTTGGCTTCAGCATGTTGAAAAATTCAAGTCTAAAGACCTTCCGGTTTCGCAAATTTCCCAAGATTTGGCTGAAAAAATCGTCATGACCGGGGTAGCCCTTTCGGAAAAACTTTACTCTTCCGTGTCATCTCAATAATTCTGGGGAGAATGAAAATTTTCGGTAAAATGGTCACATGCCCATTTTACCCAACCTTTGATTTACTTTTCTTAAAGCTGAGAGCGGCCGGATTAGTTAGGAACTCTTTAAGAACGGTTTCGGCTTTCCAGGTTGAATCAACTTCTTGACCGTCGACTAGAACTCTTCCGTCAGTGAAAATTTCTATGTGCATTTTCTCTCCTTCATGAAAGTCTCAATGTGATTCGGTTACATCCATGGATTCTGAAGAAACCATGGAAGCATTTAATGAACTAAGTCTGGTTTGCAATTGGTTTCGGATAAAAACCGTTAAAACCGGTTCTTTTAACTTTGTGATCACCTTTTCACGAGCTTTTTCTTTTTCTCCAAGCGCAGTCAAACAGTCGATAAACGTTAGAAAGGCTTGACCGTTTTGAGGTTTGCCTGAAACCACCGCCTCCAACAAAATCAACGCTTCCTTTAAGCGGTTGTCTAGATAGTATCCTTCCGCGAGCTGCTCTTGAATTTCCAGATTTTCCGGAAACTGGGCTAGAGCCCACTCAAGCAATTGGATTGACTTGGGATGGAAACCATGCTTGGACATTTCAGCGCAAGCGATAAGGGTCTCTTCAAGAAATGATTCATCAAGTTTTTCCGCCGTGGAACGAGTAAAAAGCGTTTGAAATGCGCTTGTATCATTCAAAACCACCGCGACACGCAGTGCCGTGAAAATTTCCTTGCCATTTACGCCTACCATCTTTTGCTTCAAAACTTGATCGATCTCTTCATAAGCAATCTTCAATAAATCATCCCCATTCTCATTTGTCGATTTTGGAATGGAACCGATTCGATTTGCCCAATGAACAAACCCTTGCATCCATGCAATGTGGAACCTCGCATCAATAGGGTTTCCAACAAGGATTATTCGCGAAAGACGCATCCCCTTTTCTTCATTTCCGGCCAATGAGTAAAGCTCGGAAAGAAAAAGATTGTTTTCCGCGGAATCAACCGGATATGATTCTAAAAAATCAATGGCTTTTTGGTACTGCCCTTCGCTTCGGTAGAGGGTTACAAGTTCTCGATCGATTGCTCCAACATCCGCCCCAACTCTTTTGCGTTCCGCATGCAAATATTCCTCAAGTTCTTTTGAGAGTTTGAGGTCAAGCATCATACTTCGAATGATTCTTCGAACCGCGGAAGTTAGAAATCGCGGGTCATTTAGACTAAGAAATTTTTGCAAAGCCAGGTTAGGATCTGAGTTTTTAGATGAAAGCGCATCAAGAAATTTTCTAGCCTCTTCGCATTCATTTGGAGAGCTCGAAAATTTTTTCAATTTTCCGTAAGCAGCTTCGGCAAAAGGGCTTTCACCGGCCATGCCCGCAGCATAGATTGCTTGAAACCATAAATTTTCGTCGTTTTCATTTCGCGCCAGGGCTTTTTTACACTCAGATAGCGCTTCTCCAAAGGCTTCAGAATCGAGATACGCTTGAATTGCCTTTTTTCTTTCATTCAGTTTTTCGCTTATATCTATTTCAATCAATTGCTTTTTTGCTTTTGGCCCGAATTCCGGATTTCTCAAAATTTTTGAAAGGAGCTCTTTTCCTTTAACTTTATCCCCCTGCTTAAGCTTGAGAATACCTAAATTATAAAGAGCCCCAGGGTGATCCGGTTTCAAGATTAGAACCCTCTTAAGATCCGGTTCAGCTTCGGCATATTTCCCTTGGCGGCATAGAGCGTCGGCCTTAAAGAACAGCTTATCCTCAATTCGCATGGAAGTTGCAAAAGAAGTATTTGAAAACAGCAGATTAAGAAACAAGCAATACATGATTAATTGGAGTTTTCTGGCGAAACTCATTTATTTCCAGATTCCTCTAACCGAGAATTGTTGGAGACAATTTGAGGAAGAAAATGCGAGGAAACATTTCTATCAAGGGCAATTTTCGCCCGTTTACCAAAAAGGGAGTTTGGCGAAACAAGTAAAATATACTCAAACTCTTTACGTGCCTCGGATTTTCGATCAAGGCGATTTAACAACATCCCGAGATTAAATCTCGCAGGAAGCTCATCGGATACATTTATTGCGGCTCGATACTCGATTTCCGCTAATTCATCCCATGCGGTGGAATCACCTGGAAGCCCTTCTAGCCCTCTCGCCTCATATGAGAACCCCAATAAAAAGTGCGCCTCTCCGGAGAGGGGGTTTTCATTCAAAGCTTTTCGAAAAGCCCAAACCGCCTGTTCGAATTCTTTTCTGAAAAGATATTTTCTTCCCCGCATTAGCCATAGCGAAAAATCAACGGGAAAAGGAGTAAGATACGATGACAATTTCTTTTCAGCATATCGGCCTTTTAAGGGGAATATAGGCGCTTCTTGGCCTCGAAAAAAATCTTTCGATTGATTGGATAAAAACGCTTTATTGAAAGGCAAAAGAAAACCCAAAAGGAAAATCCCAGCCAATAGTATTCTGTTTTTCATGAAGAAACTCTATTTACAACTTCGGCATTTAGTTTCATTCATTTGACAAAGTAAAAATGTAAGTCTTCAGCTATCAGCGGTCAGCATTCAGCAAAAAACCTAGGAAATTCTTTACCCACCACACCACTTCCATAAATGTCAAACTTTAAGAACTCTTCAACATTTCAAATTTCTTTGCATTCTTAAACCGGGTTACTCCGTGCTTTTAGCTGGCAGCTGATAGCTGATGGCTGGACGCTTACAAAATCTGAGATTATTTTAAGATTGCATAGGAAATTTGTACTTTTTGTGGGTCAAAGTATGAAAGAACCATGTTTTTGAGGTCGCACCGCGGACCGATCGCGGGGATTGGGGCGGCCGCGGCCAGGCACCTCTGCGAATTCACTTCGCAGGTCGAAAGGGGGCGTCGTGCAACAGGCGCATGCCCCCTTTCATAATTAAAAGCTCAAGGAAGAAAGAAAGCCAATGGAACACCGCAATGACTTGAGTCTGGAATGGGAAGATCATATCTGTCAAAAAGGGGTTCCAAAAGATCAATCTGTTCAGGAAAGCAAGTGGAAAGGCGTACCCAAAACATCTTTTTCGTTTCGAAAGGCGCGGAGCTAAAAAGCTCGCAAAGAAAGCTAGAATCTCTAACTTTGACCGCTGTATCAAGGGAATGGTGCGCAATGTCAGGCGCGACACTATCAGGGTGCGATATATTACGCAAAACAAAGGAGTCATGTAAACAGAGACGGGAGTGTTTGGAATGAGAACAATCAAAACAGCCGCCTTCTTGTGGAGAATCTTGGAAATCGGAAGAATTTCGAGGGCATTGGGGATTAGAGCATTTCGAAAATTTTTCGAACTCAGGGGTTACGGATAGCTTTTCGCTATCTGCGGGAATTTGGGAATTTAACGGGCACTCCATGCAGCACATCATGTGAAAACTCCTTTATTTTTTAAAGTAAATTTGAATTTGTTTCAATCATTAATCTCCGTTGAAATGCCTTTGGGGAAAATTTTGTTGAGTTTCGCTCACCGAAGGTTGTAAAATTCAACCAATTCTTTTCGGGAGGAGCACCCATAGTGCTTGAAGAGAGGTTTCAACAAGCAATTTCCGATTTTCTGGGAGCTTTTGATGATTTGTCTTTTCAAACGCTTATCGATGAACTTAGAGATTTTATTATTTCTCGCGCGCGTTCTTGGAAGAATTCCGGTACTGACTTTTCCCAAAGATGTCGTGAAATAATTTCTGAGATTTTTTTAATTTTCAGGGAGGAATTCAACCCTGAAAAATCAACAACACCCCGAAGCGTTTTAGCCTATCTTTCTCTTCGGTTGCGTCGCCTTACTCGACCAAAAGGAAACCAACCGATTCCCCTTGGTCTTTCACCGGAACTGCCTGACGTTGGCCGGTTTGAATTTAACTCCTTCCGACTTGAGTTCATCGAACAGTTGGTATTATGTGTAAGACAGGAAATTGCCAATCCTTCCTATCCTGATACAGGGCTTTTGGAGTTTTTATTTATTAAAGTCTCGCCAAATCTTGCAGGTTCTTCAAGGTTTTTGGCTCAACAATTTCAAGAAAATGTTCAAAAACGCATCGAAGCGGACAAGAAACGCCACCAGGCTTTTAACGAAAGGTTGAGAAAAAGGTTCGAAAAAATATCATTCGGGGACTGGACCGAAGTTTCAAGTTGGCCGACCGGTCAACGCAGTCATCTCGCTTGGCGAATTATCATCCCCAGCCCTTCTGAAATAGAAGATTTCGGTTCTCATGCGGGTGAAATGCTTTCAAATTGGAGAGACCAAATCGATCCATTTTCCGAGCCAAACTTCCCTAATTTTTTCCTAGTCCAAAAGGGGGTTGAAGTTTTATCCAAGCTTTATGGTCGTAATCTTGTCAACCTTTCAGAAGAAGCCGCCCCTTATGAAGAATTTACTCCAGGCATTTCTGATACAATTTTAAAAATGCTCGAACCGACCATTCGAAAAAAACTTCCGCTGGTGCGAGAGGACAAGGAAAATGCTTTTGAAAAAGAGATTGATTTTCAAGCTCCGCCTAATGATACCGAAATAGAGGCTTTTAAAAAAGCGCTTCATGAAATAATCCCGTGGATAAGAACCCTTGGAAAACCCTTA
>JACPTH010000274.1 GCA_016192885.1 bacterium
AAGCCTCCTAGGACAAACGATAAATCGATGCTACTTGACCTTTATCGGATTAAAATGAGAAGGAATTTAGTCGTTGAAAAATGAAATTCTTTTCCCAATTTTTAGAACTCGATTTTTCCTTACACTTTAATTATAGTAAACCTTCAGCTATCAGCGGTCAGCATTCAGCAAAAAACCTAGGAAACTCTTTACCCCCCACACCACCTCCATTTATGTCAAACTTTGAGGACCCTTCGATATTTCAAATTTCTTTGCATTCTTAAACCGCATTCTCAGTGCATTTAGCTGATGGCTGATAGCTGAATGCCTACCAATTATTGGGAAGTCGAAATGAATTGAAATAACCCTTTAAAGTTCACCGCAAATTCGTCGATAGGTTAGAAAGGATATTCCTTCGCCCTTTAGTTAGGGATTACTTTGGAGGCAACCAATGGAAAGTTTAAATAAAACATACAAGCAATTAGCTTTTCTTCCTGAAAAACAAATCAGTTGGCCCCCCCAAAAACCGCGCATGATACTCTTACTTTTCTTAGTTTTTTCAAGCTTTTTTTTCGCGGGGTGCGAAAAAGGTTCGCTTGGCGTAAAAAATGGAGCAATCCAAGGATACGTTTTAGATGGGGCCAATAACACTCCTTTAGCTGATGTCCTTATTAGGGCGACTTCATCCGCTCAGGGAAAAACGGTAAGAGAGGCTCTCACCGGCGGGGACGGAAGCTACGTTCTCTCTGATTTGGTTACTGACGGGCAACATGAATGGGAAATTGTTCCCCAAAAATTTGGATGGGTTGCAAGCATTCCCCCCGGATTAAAAATTTCGGTTACCGTTGGAAACGGAGAAACCGCGAGAGCGCCATTAATTTTTATGGCCAAAACCGGGGCTACCGTAAAAGGGACCCTAAGAGGGTATCCAATCGACTCTATTACCGGCGCCCCAATTCAAAACTTTACTGTCAGCAAGGAAAATCCCTCACGCTTTAAAAAATTTGAGACCGCTCAGGAGTTTAAGGAAAGCGGCTGGATTGGCTTAGAAAGCGGATTCACCGTCTTTAAAATTACCTCCGAGAATTATGATAATTTCATTACCCCAACCCTAACCACTGACCCCAAGGCCGTGGTTATTTCGGAAACTCCCTTTAATCTGGGTGTCGTAAAGATGACCCCGCTTACTCTCGCCATTTCAGGAACGTTGAGAAACCTTCCCGGATACATACTCGGGGATTCTACTTTTAACCAAAATACCAAGATTTGGGCTGAATCCGCGGGAAGAATCGTTGCCACAGGGACAACCCAGGCAATAGAAGGTAGCGCAATCTATAATCTCTTTGGAGTTCCGTCAAGCGTAGGAAATGTTGCGGTCAAATGTAAAGTCCGAGGGTATGATGTTATTACCATTAATCCATCCGTGACAATTCCCAAACAGCGTCCAAGCGGGATGATTGCCGGGATAGATGCGGATTTTGCAACCATCAAACCCATAAAACGCGATGTAAGAGTTGTGGTTCAGGGTTTAGCTCCCGCAGATGACAAACCATCCAGCTTTGAAAGTGGTGAGACCGCTCGCGTCTACATTCGCCAAGGGGGAAAAGATATTGTGCCCTACGTTGACGTGGTAGGCAATAATTACATGGCCGAAGCTTATTTCAGCGGTGTCGTGACCGGGTATGAAATTGAGTTTCTTGTAGTCAACTTGACCCGCGGCTGGTTAAAAGGTGAATTACCAAAGGAAAAAATTCCCGAAGATGGCGGAACAACTTACACCGTGACAGTTCAATTAAAATAGATTTTTCAATTCATTTTAAGTTTCCGAACCCCCAAGAAAATGAATAAAACCTCGGTCTTTGGAAAAGCAAAAGGAGCAAGTTATTATCAAGACGGTTTGGCTTTCGATTCGGAAGGAAAAACCCAGGAAGCTATTGAAGCCTATAGAATGGCCGTGGCCCTTGATCCGGAAATGGCTGAAGCTCATTATAACCTCGGCGTTAACCTGGCTTTTCAGGGAAACTTCGATGAAGCGATTCGATGCTGGCGAAGAGCGGTTTGGTTGAATGGTAACTTTACCCAAGATCTGATCACCGCGTTTGATTTGGACCATGAATTAAAGGAATCGGATTTAATCCCCATTTTCTCGTTCCCGAAAAAGTTTTCTCTTTCAAAACCCTAATAAAAGTCCCAGAAGAGAGAATATAGCCGTTCTAAATGATTCTTAATCCGGAGTAAAATTATGCCTTATTGTTGGGAGATTTATAACAAATCAAATTGTTCGAGCTGCGAACTCTACCAGAACTTTCAATCCGGAAAGTTAAACCTTCAATCATCAAAAGATATTGTAATTATCGCCGATGATTGGCAGCTCCCTTTGAAAACCAAGTAATTATTTTGTTTTCAAGTTTTGTTTTTTTCTCCGCGATTCTGAATTCTGACTCCTGGCTTCTGAATACCTGGGAAACTTCTAGCAAATTTTTTCCTCCGAGTGAACGCTTACTATTTTTCAACAATGATACGCTTAAAGGCGTGATTACCAAACAACGCTAAAGAAGTTAGTTCTCTGGGAGAACGAGATTTCTCCCTTTGGTCGAAATGACAGCATTATTTGTCATTCCGAACGCATTATTTGTCATTCCGAACGAATGTGAGGAATCTAATTCTCATTCATGAAGTAGACTTTTTACACAGAATTTAGCCTTCCTTGTTAATCACGCTTAAAGGCTAAATTTTAGAGGCACACTTTCGTCATGCCGGTGAAAACCGGCATCCAAGCTTCTGGATTCCGGCTTTCGCCGGAATGACGGTGCCAAAACTTCGGTTGTTTAGCTTTGATACGTATAATTGTTTTTCAATGCCCCTTTACCTGCGGAGTAGTTGAGATTGCGGGCTTTCCTACTCCGGGGGATTGCGCGCCCGGTTGCGCGGGTTGATTAGGCTTTGGAGTTTGGGGCTTCTTTTCCCCTCCGATGCGGTCTTTAACCCGCTTTTCAAAATCCTTTTTGTCGTCCGAATTCTTGTACCCGTCTTCATAAGTAATTTTCTTTTTTAGAACAAGGTCTTCAAGACATTGGTCCATGGTGATCATCCCGTCATTTCGGCTTGTTTGCATAATGGAAATGAGCTGATCGATTTTGTCTTCTTTAATGCAACGGCGAACAGGCGTAGACCCGATCAATACTTCATAAGCCAAAACTCTTCCTGACGAAAGATAGGCAGGAATCAATTTTTGGGAGAGAATCCCTCGCAAGGTACCCGCAAGTTGCATTTGAATCATTCTTTGCTGGTCGCCTGGAAAACTTCCGGTAACCCGGTGAATAGATTCATAAGCATGTTTCCGCCGCGGCAATCGCAAGTTGCATGGTTTCAAGGTCCCGCATCTCTCCGACAAGAATCACGTCAGGGTCTTCTCTTAAAGCGCTTCGAAGGGCGTTTGAAAATGAGAGGGTGTTCGTTCCCAATTCGCGTTGGCTTACCACCGACCGTTTATGAGGGTGTACAAATTCGATCGGATCTTCTATCGTAATGATATGGTCATAGCGACTCCGATTGATATGATCGATCATTGAAGCCAAGGTAGTCGATTTTCCCGAACCGGTCGCCCCGGTAACAATTATTAAACCGTTTTTGTTATTGCAAATCCTTTCCATGATTGCCCGCTCAAGAGATAGTTCTTCGAAAGTAGGAACGACGTTGGGAATTATCCGAAAAACTCCCGCTATCCCGTTTTTTTGCGCGAAAACATTTACACGGAACCTGGCGCAGTCGGAAATCTCGTGAGAAAAATCAAGCTCCATGTTTTTCTGGAAAGTTTCCTTTTGGGCGTCATTCATAAGAGAGAACAATAAAAATCGACTTTTCTCGGGTGTTATCGATTCAAATGTTGTTCTGATTAGTTCCCCGTGAATTCTTATGCTCGGGGGCAAACCTATACTGATGTGAAGGTCTGAACCCCTCTCCTCGTGAAGATAATAAAGGAGTTCTTTTATGTCCGTAACATTTGACTTATTGTAGCTTCTTTTCAAAACCCGGGTCTCAACATTTTCCGGCTGAAGGCTGTCTAGGGTTATTTTCTCTTTCTTTAAAACCGACTCGATTTGCTCGGATGAAAGTTTTGAGGCTAAAGAGATGATTCGATCTTTCTCGACGTCTGTTCCCTGCTCGTAAAGTGAAAGGAATGATGATATACCAATGTAATTGCGATGTTTAAGTATTTCCTTCGCCCAATAGGCGATGTCAATATTTCTATCCATGGTGGAAAGAACCAGATCTTTTAAAAAAGCTTCCTTGGGTTGCTTGGAAAGGTTCTCAACAATTGTGTGTCTAATTGAAATGTCTTTGTCGTCTAATTTTAGAAGCAACAAACCCGCGATCAACTCAAACTTTTGAAGCTTGCAAATTGCCTCTATCGCATAACCCCTGATGAGGGTATTTTTTGAATTGTCAATCAAAAAAAGCAAAGGCCGCAACGCATCTTTTGAACCTATCTCCCCTAAAACCCGCAAAACCGGTAAAATAATTTGCTCATCTTCGGTGTCAAGATAAGATAAAAGAGAATCAATTGCATGAACTCCCAATCGGGCCAAAATTTTAACGGCGTAATCTTGAATAAAAACTGATTCGTCTTTCAAAAAATAGGAAAGCTCTTTAACGACAAGCGGATCTTTTACCTCTGAGAGCGCCGTAAGCATGTAATATTTTGTTTCTTGCGTAAGCGTTCCGAAAAACTTTTCTAAAAATTCCTTTGTTTCAAGCTGTAACACCCTTCCCAATAGCAGCATTATCGCAATCCTGGTTTCTTGAGATGCTGTCGGAAAAATGGAAAACAAAGGCTTCGTTATTTCTCTCCCCCAGTTACAAAGCGCCTTAACGGCTTCCTCGCGAACCACCATCGAGGGGTCGCTTAACAATTGGATAAGCGAGGATAGTGAAGTCTCATTTCTAATTTCTCCAAGCCCGGCGCAGATAAAGGGCCTGACAATTCCGGTTTGATCCGCATCAAGCATTCGTTGGAACAGGGTAATCGATTTCTGTTTCAGAATTAGAGGAATAATCTTTATGCAATCATATTTTTGCTTGCTTGGACAAGAAAGGAAATATTCTTGGATAACCTGATAAATGGAATCGCCTTTCTCAATAAGAAGCTTCTTCGCCTGCTTTCGAATAATCCAACTCGGATCGCTGAGTTTCTCCAACAGACAAAGAATTACCGGACGGTCTGAATCTTTTGCCAAAGCGTCCAGAATGAATTTGCGAATTTCATCATTCTCCTTACTGTTGGCGATGTTAAACAACTCGTCTTTGGGAAGAAAGTCTAATTCAACAAGCATGAAGTATGCCCAAAACCGAACCGTTGTGTCAGTCGAAAGCCTAAGGGCGGGAAGAATTTCCTTCAAAATAGTTGGATAATTGCAAACGACTTGGACGACCTTTTTTTGAATGGATTCAAAGCGGCTTGAAAGAG
The DNA here is from genome assembly GCA_016192885.1 of bacterium. Lineage (GTDB taxonomy): Bacteria > Muiribacteriota > Ozemobacteria > Ozemobacterales > Ozemobacteraceae > JACPTH01. Next base: position 5,447 of record JACPTH010000274.1, read on the forward strand.
CTATGGGTAAAATAGTTGAAATGATTTTCCGCTGCTTCTCGGTACTTTGCGATTGCAGCAACGAAGCTAATTTGTCAATCCCCGTTTCGGAATCTAAATAATCCGAACTTCGAAGTTTGTCTTGAAGACTTATTAGAATCTCTTCAATCATAATGGCTCAACTCTGGAAATATGATATCATAAAACATCCTGGAACCTGAATATGGATTATCACTTCTAAATTAAGGAAAATGTGCATGGATTCGCAAACTTTTCTTGATTATCTTAATATTCGGCATCCTTTCCCCATTTATAAAAATCTCCCCGTTGCAAAACTTATTGAAAAATCAATCCTTAGGGAAGAAGGAATTCTCGCTAACAATGGTGCGTTGGTGGTTGAAACCGGAAATAGAAAGGGGCGATCCCCCAAAGACAAGTTCATTGTCAAAAACCCTGAACTAGATAAAGATGTTTGGTGGGGACAAGCAGGTAACCCTCTATCCCAAGAATCGTGGGAAACCCTTGTGAAACAGATTAGAGTTTATCTGGAAAGACGCGAGATTTTCGTTTTTGACGGTTTTGCGGGAGTTGATCCGGATTACAGAATTCAGATTAGAGTTATTGCTGAAAAAGCTTGGCATGCCCTTTTCGCTCAAACTTTGTTTATTCCCCCAAATCCATCCGATGTTCTTTCCCAAAACCCGGATTTTACGGTCGTAAATGTTTGCGGGTTGTCCCTAGAGAACTTCAAAAATATGGGGCTTAATTCCGAAGCGTTCATTGTTATTAATTTCCCGGAGCGAACGGTTCTGATCGGAGGAACTCAATATGCCGGGGAAATTAAAAAGAGCATTTTTTCGATATTTAACTACCTGTTACCGAAAAAGAATGTCCTCCCTATGCATTGCTCGGCTAATATAGGCTCTGGGGGGGACGCCGCCCTTTTTTTTGGTCTTTCCGGGACAGGAAAAACCACTTTGTCCGCAGACCCGCAAAGAAAACTAATCGGCGACGACGAACATGGCTGGACCGGCAAGGGAATTTTTAATTTTGAAGGCGGGTGTTATGCTAAGTGCATAAGACTCTCAAAAGAAGCGGAACCCCAAATTTTTTATGCCATTAAATTCGGGTCCATATTGGAAAATGTCGTTGTTACCGAACAACGCTTTCCTGATTTTAACGATGAAAGTATTACCGAAAACACTCGGGCAACGTACCCCATAAGTCATATTGAAAACTCCCTCCCCTCAGGAATGTGCGGACACCCCAAAAATATTTTTTTCCTTGCAGCTGACGCTTTTGGGGTTCTCCCCCCCATAGCCAGGCTTTCCCCGGATCAGGCCATGTACCACTTTTTGTCGGGGTATACGGCTAAATTGGCCGGAACGGAATCGGGAATATTAAAGCCTGTGACGACTTTTTCAGCTTGTTTTGGCGCCCCTTTTCTGGTTTACCACCCTTTTGCCTACGCTCATATGCTTGGGCAGGCCATGCAGCCCCATGGGACCAACATATGGCTAGTAAACACCGGATGGAACGGAGGAGGCTTCGGTTTAGGAAAAAGAATGAAAATTGAGGTGACTCGGGCTTTGCTAAATGCGGCCTTGGATGAAACGCTTGGAAAAGTTCAATATTATTCCGATCCTGTTTTTGGTTTCAACGTTCCTCTTGAGTGCCCAAATGTACCTTCTAAAATGTTAAATCCAAAAAGCGCCTGGCAAGACCCTGCGGCTTATGATCGTTCCATAAAAGAGCTTGCTATTCGGTTTTGCGAGAATTTTAAACCCTTTGAAGACAGTGTTACCGAGCAGGTTAAAAATTCCGGCCCTCGCATTCCATGATCTTTTATAGAAGGCTGCCAACTGGAAATGTTCTAATTCTCGTGGTATTATAAAAAGTGAGAAATAGGGCATGTTAATGTACTATTGGGATAAGCTAATGATCCCATTTTGGAGTTTTTTCTTTTTTCGAGGAGCGGGATTTATGAAAAAACAAATTCTTCTTTTTTTCTTTTTCATTTTAACTTTTTTTGCGGTCATTGCTTGGGGAGCGGCATCAAATCCTGATGCCACAAAACTTTTTCAACAAGCTGAAGAGGCGTTTAAGGGCAAAGATTTAGATAAAGCCGCGGGATTGCTGACCGAAGCTTTAAAGAAAGAGCCGGATAACGCTGTTTACCGATATATTTTCGCAAAAATCCTTCTGAACAAAAGTGATTTTATCACCGCCAAAGAGCATATGGATGTCGTCGCAAAATCCCGCCCCTCTCAAGAGAAAGGCGAAGATTACAATAAAAAACTCAAAGACTTTAAGAAAAAGATCAAGGACCTTCAGAAAACCTTCAATGATGAAGGAGAAAAAAAATTCGCCGTTTTCTTGAAAAACCAAAGCAGCAAAGATAAATTAAAATTGGCGGTTACCCTTTACCAGGCTTTTAGGCTAAACCCGCCCCTTCGCTATAAAAATTATGAAGAATTGAAATCAGCTGGGGACACTTACGAGAGCGCGTTGAAAGGTAAAGAAGGTTTGAAGGGCCCGATGCTTCAACTTGCATTTCTTTTCGAAATTTCGAACAAAAAGAACAAAGCCGCCGAACTTTACATGAAAGCCTTAGATTACGTCCAAGACCCGAATGAGGAATACGT
>JACPTH010000394.1 GCA_016192885.1 bacterium
TTGCTGCATTTTTGGAAAACAAAAAATTCCGAATCTTTTTGCATTGGTGGTTTACAAGAAATGTGTTTGAAATCAGCATCGCCAGGCGCCCGTTCGGCTTTAAAGCGTTAACGCTTCCTTCAAGAAAAAAAGTGCATAGATCCTTTTCCCCTTCGGCGGTTTCGTACATTTCCGAAAGCTTCTTTCGAAGCTTGGTCGGGAGGTTTACCTTAAAGGGGGGGTTCCCGAGGATTAGGTCAAATTTTAGATTAGGAGGGTCGATAAGAAAATCGCGCAATTCGAGATGGGGCCAACCTCTTCCAAAGTAATGGAAAAGAAGCCGCCCGAGAGAAATCAACAAAGCTTCCGCATCAAGATCATAGCCCCAAAGGTGGTCAAGCGGGTTTATACAATCGACATTTTTCAAGGCATGCGAGGACTCTATAAGAAATGCTCCATCCCCGCAGGCGGGGTCCAAAATTTTCATCAAAGGCGAAATCGGCCCTATTCTCGCTAAAAGTTGATTAATAAGGGTTCGGGGGGTATAGAATTGCCCCGACAGGCGCTTTCTTTGGCGATTTCTGCTTTCTAAATTAGGAAAAGGCGGTTCATCATTTTTCACTACCAGTGGGTAAATATTGTCAGGAATTATGGAAAGCCAAGAATAATTTCTCTCCGCGTGCGTAATTTTTTCTAGGACCTCTAACGGAGTTCCGATAATCCGCGAACCTGAAATTTGAGAAATTTGTTCAGCGAACCACTGATGTAATGATATTTCGGTCATTTAAGAAAAGGGCGTTTCATTTTTTTGGGAGGGGTTTCAGAAAATGTTGATAAAATTGTATCACCTCAGTTATCTTAGGGAAACACTGAAAACGTATTAGCTAAGAGGGCCGATGTTTTCATGTTTTAATGACACTGTAGCAATATTGCCGGCAAATTTGGAAAAAATGTTTGAAGAGCGAACCATTGCGGATGAGGTCAAAATCGTCTGAAAGCGAGTCTGATAAATCGTTTCCGATGAGCGTGATGCGAATCGGTCATGCCAATCGCCAAGGAAGGCGATTTGGCAGGATTCAAACGTTTTTTCAAGACGAGCTGGAAGACACGGTTTTGAGCCGAAGAAGCACGGTGAGCGATCAAACATTTTTTCAATGACTTTGCTACAGTGTCTTTTAAATTTTTCTTTTTTTCGGGCCGAATTTTGAGGTTAGCCCGCTATTTTTAAGCAATCGCCAATTTGCGTTTAAGACAAATTAAACCTTCAATAGGAGATAAACAAATGGACAATGTATTGCTTTATGACACGACCCTTCGAGACGGCTCCCAAACCCCGGGGGCGGGTTTGAATATCGAGAACAAAGTAAATGTCGCAAAACGTCTTGCCAAAATGGGCGTGAACGTAATTGAACCCGGCTTTCCGGCCGCATCTAAAACCGATTTTGAGGCAACCGTTGAGATTTCAAAGTTCTTTTCGAAAAAGGGCCCAATAATCAGCGCGTTTGCGATTATTAACCCGAAAACAGTTGATTCGGCATGGGAAGCGGTCAAAAAGGCGAAAAATAAAAGGGTCCATTTGGGAATCGGAACTTCCAACGTTCATATGGAGCAGAAACTCGGAAAAGATCGCAACCAAATCCTCGATCAGATTCATTCGGTGGTAAAGCATGCCGCAAAATACGATTGGGAAGTACAGTTTTTCGCGGAAGATTCGACGCGAACCGAACCAAAGTTTTTATGGGAAGCTCTTTCAATTGCCATTGATGCGGGAGCGACTTATCTAAACATTCCGGACACCGTCGGATATTGCATTCCTCGAGGATATGGGGAAGTAATCAAGGGAATAATGAAAAACGTAAAAAACATCAAAAAGGCGACGGTTGGCACGCACACCCACAATGATATGGGGCTTGCTATCGCCTGCGCGGTTTCCGGCGTAGAAAACGGCGCCGGGCTCATTTTTCGCGAGCACCCCGAGATCGGAGTAAAAACAAATCTTGACCCTGCGTTAATTATTCCAACGGCTAAATACATTGCCGAACTTAACGGGATCATGATTGCGCAAAACCAGCCTCTTGTCGGGAAAAATGCGTTTCGAACGGGTTCGGGCCTGCATCAATTTGGATTGATTAAAGACGTTCTTCAAAAACCCCGTCCCAAAAAGTTCTCATATTCCGCGTTCGATCCGAAGGTTTACGGGGGCGAATTTGAGTTCGTCTATAATTTCCAGACAGGGTCAAATGCCTTACTTTACAAATTGAACCAGCTTGGATACGGAAAGGTAGAGCCAAATGTACAACAAAAATTTTACGAGGAATTCATGAAAGTGGCGAATATTGAAAAGAACCTTCGCAAAGAAACCATGCCTGATTCAGTATTTCACGCAATCGCCAAAAAATTGAAAATCCCAAAAACTAATTCTCCCAAACCTGGTAAGTAAAAAAAGCTAATTCAGTTCAAGGGGGAGGTTTCTGATGCGAATATTACTTTTGTTTTTCTTTTCCTGCGCCTGTATTTCTTTTCTTTTTGCCGGGACTCCCTTTGACGATGGAAAAACAATTATCCCGGGGAACAGTTCTTCTCTCGAACCCCCCAACCGTCTTTCCAATGGCGGTAAAACATCCGGAAAAACTTTTAACTATGTAATAAACCCCGGTGATTCTCTTTGGAAAATCGCCGCCCAGTTTTTGGGCAACGGCGCCCGATATTGGGAACTGGTTGATTTGAACAAGGCCCGCTACCCATCTATTCTGAAAAATCCCAGCCTGATTTATCCTGGTTGGACCTTAAAAATCCCGGGGAACAAAAATACTCCATCGCCTTCTTCCCCGTCGAAACCCGCATCTCAAAAACCGTCCAATCCTCCCCAAGGAACCTCCGCTCCGCCAAGTTCCACAGCCGATAATCCCTCCCTTAACGCCTATAAAGGGGGAAGACTTCCTCCAAGCGAATTTGTACGCTTGTTCGGGCCCTCCGCGCGAGAATCGATGAGAAGGACCGGAGTTCCGGCATCAATCATTCTTGCGATTGCCGCAAATGAAACGGGTTGGGGGAAGTCCAGCATCGGGGACGCCAAAAACCTCTTCGGAATCAAGGGAACAGGCCCAGCCGGTTCAATTAGGGTTCCAACGACCGAATATTACAACGGAAGATACGTTACCGTTCAGGATTCCTTTCGGAAATACAATAGCTGGGCGGAATCTATTGACGATTTCGTAAAGTTGATTTCCCAAGCCTCACGATATCGCAACGCGATGAATTATAAAAATGACCCCGATCAATTCGCGCGGGAAATTCATAAAGCGGGATATGCCACGGACCCGCAATATGCGAATAAATTGATAAGCATCATGCGCACCTATGATTTGTACCAATACAACAAATAGCGAAAGGGTAGTTATGTCCGCAAAAATAAATTTCAAATTTCTTATAATCGTTATTTTCATGTTCGCTCTTTCATTTCTTGGCGCGGATAGTTCTTCCAAAAACCTGGCCGTAGCCAAGGGAAAAGTAATCGAAGGTGATTCGCACGACTACGAGGTTCGAAAAGTATCCCAAGATGGGATGATTACCCTCCAGGTTCTTGACACTTCTTCAAAATTGATATGGAAAAGCGAAGAAATAGGCAGTGAGGAAAAAAAATTTACAATCGGAGGCAAAGCGGAATCCCTATTCCTAAAAGATATCTCAAAAGACGGCATCCCCGAGATAGTAACCGCGGCTTTTTACGGCCCGCGCGCCAGCGCCTTGTACATTTTTTCGTATTCCTCGAAAACAAAGAGTTTCGAACCGATAAAATGCCGGTTTCCTAAGGACGGTCTTGTCCGCGATTTCGTGGTTTCGGATATTTTTCAGGAAAACGGTTCGGACATTCTTTTCGAATCCGATGAGAAATTAAAAATCCTTGGAATGATCTACCCTGACGACCCTGAAAAGGCGCCCACCGAAGGCGTTTACTTCTTCGCTTTTCAGAATGGCGAGTTCATACATACCAAAACCGAACCCGTTTTAAAGGAAAATGGAAATAGATAGGCGTTCAGCAATCGTTTTATTAAAGATGTCCGGCTACAAGGTCCCCTATCTCGGATGTCGAGTATCCCATCTTTCCGGCGGATAGATTCTTGACTTTCTCTGTTGTAACCCATGCAACCGCATTTTCTATGTCCTTGGCAGCCTGTTTTTCACCAAGATACTCCAACATCATTTGGCAGGCGCAAATGGCGGCAAGCGGATTAATTATATTTTTTCCCGTGTATTTTGGAGCTGAACCCCCGATAGGTTCAAACATTGAGACCCCTTTGGGGTTTATGTTTCCGCCGGCGGCGATGCCCATTCCACCTTGAATGATAGCTCCAAGGTCGGTAATGATGTCTCCAAACATATTGGTGGTGACAATTACGTCAAAAAATTCCGGATTCTTTATCATCCACATACAAGTTGCATCTACGTGAGCGTAGTCGCGGGCGATATCCGGATACTCCCTGGAAACCTCGTCATAAACTCGCTGCCAAAGGTCGTGGGCTTGAATGACATTTGTTTTCGCCGATAAAGTGAGTTTCTTCCCTTTGTTTCTTTGCCTAGCATAGTCGAAAGCGTATCGAATGGCTCGTTCTACTCCGCGACGGGTATAAACCATCTCTTGAATGGCAACCTCGTTTTGAGTTCCTTTGTACAAAAATCCGCCGGCGCCTATATAAACGCACTCGTTATTTTCCCGCACTATTACGAAATCTATTTCGTTCGGCCCTTTGTTTTTCAACGGGCAATCCACCCCGGGGAAGAGTTTGATCGGGCGAAGGTTAATGTACTGTTCGAAAAAAAATCTGATCTTTAAGAGAATTCCGTGTTCCAGTATCCCCGGCTTTACGTCCGGATGCCCCACCGCCCCAAGCAATATCGCGTTCATGGTGGAAAGCTCTTTCAAAACGGATTCCGGAAGGACTTCGCCGGTCCTTAAATAACGCTCTCCTCCGAGGTCAAAATGAACGGCCTCATAGCTGAATCGGTGCTTCGTTTTTGCCGCGTCCAATACTTTTACCGCTTCCCTAATTACTTCGGGGCCCGTTCCATCGCCGGGAATTATGGCAAGCTTATACATTCTTTTCTCCTTCGGCTATTGTTGCTTTAATAAACGGCAAGAGACCGCCTGCGTTAATGATCTCCAGCATTTCTCTTGCGAAAGGTTTTACGAAAAATTCTTTTTCGGTTGAAAGATTTATTATTTTTGACGCCTGA
>JACPTH010000025.1 GCA_016192885.1 bacterium
TTTCCTAGGTACGGGCTCAGGAGGACTTGTAGCTCGTTCGGCGACTACGAGCGATGATAAGAAATTTGAATTTCATCGAATTTCCGGAGTTCCTGACCAAGTTTATTCTCTTTTGGCGGAGGATAAAGCCCTATGGGTTGGCGCTTCTTCAGGCCTTTTTAAACTTTCATCAGCGAATTCCCTGTCAAAGATTTCGGGGCCGTGGCCTGAAAAATCAGCCATTAAAAGCTTTGGGTTGTTCAAAGGAAATCTTGTGATAGGCACGGGAAACGGAGAAATTTATCTTTTGGAAAATAACTTGAAGTGGAGTAAAATGTTTTCGTTCGCAGATTACTCCCAAGTAAAAACTTTATCTGGAGGTCTTTCAAAATGAGGTTCTCCGTTAAGATTCGCGCGCTTTTGGTTGTGTTTCTTTCGATTTTTGGCGCTTTTTTGGTCGGGGTCATTTGGGCTGCTTCTTTAGAAGACCAAATTTCAAAAGCAAAAAGCTTGTACGACAACGGGAAATTCAAAGAGTCGGCCCTTGCTTATAAAGAAATCATTACGGAATTTAAAGAAGAGCTAAAGTCAAATGACGAAAAAGTTGTTGAGGTTTGGCAATCATTCGGCGAAGCCCTTCAGAAAAGCGGGCACGCGGACCTAGCCCAAAAAGCCTTCGATCGGGCGGCTAATCACCGCAAAAAGTCGGCGAAGTATTCGAAACGGAAAAGCTCAAGAGTTTTACTTACGCGGCGCCGGCTATCTTCAGGGAAAACTCCTTCTTTACGCTATTCTGGAATTTGAAAAAGCGCTCGAAATTGAAAAAGATAACGTTGATCTTAAGGATATTACCGGGCGAACCATGGCTGAATATGGGGAACAATATTTCGATAAAGCTTTAGAATTAATGACCAAGGTTCGGGTAACTAAAACCGATTCAAAAATGGGGGTTGATCAGTGGCTTGCTCTTGCCAGAGCTTGTACCCATGCGAAAAAGTATGATTTCAAACTGGCTGAAGAAGCTCTTAACGCGGTTTTAAAATCCGACCCCAACAATTTTCTCGCCCTATTTTATATGGGGGACTTGTTGCTCGTTCGTGGAGACTATAAAAAAGCAATTGAATGGTTTAACAAGGCGAAAATGATTAACGGAGGAGACCCGCGGCCATTATGGGGAATTGGCGACGCTCACACGGGGATGAAAGAATTTCAAAAGGCCATGGAAGTTTACCGCGATGTTTATGATAGCTTTGGCAATTTGTCTGAGGCCGCTTACAAATTTGGCGTAGGGCTTAAGAACCTTAATAGATTAGACGAATCAATTCATTTTCACGAAGAGGCCATTGCTCTCGACCCGACCAAAGCTAAATTCCATCTGGGCTTGGTAGATATTTACCTTCCGCGAATAATGGATTTTTCCGCAAAGAAACATCTTAATGCCGCCATGGCCTTAGAACCCGAAAACCCCTGGTGTCATTTTTATCAGGGAATTTATCTTGAAATGCGTCGCAAAATTGATGAGGCCATGACCGAATACCAATATGCGGTTTATTATGGCCCGGAAATGCTTGATGTAAAGTATCAATTGGCCAACATTCTTTCTACTGCCGGAAATTCTTTCCCTGGAAACAACTTTTCCAACGATAATCCCGCCGACAAAATGGAGTACATTCCATTTAAAAATGTCGGACAAGCTTATCAACTTTATAGAGAGATTCTTGCGATTAATCCTAAGTACAAGCATGCCGAGCTCATTCAAACCCAACTTGTGATCTTAGAGGATATCTTAGCCACAGAGAATCGCTTAGATGAAATGATTAATACTCCCGCCCCATGAAATTTTGAAATGAAAAAGAATTAAATTGGAATTAAATAAAGGAGGTTTTATGGTTCGGAAATTTATCTTGGGTGTTTTCTTAAGTGTTTCCCTTTTTTCCGTTTGTTATTCGGCAGATGTTAGTTCTATCGCCACTTCCACGCGATATGACACAAATGCCACAGGCGCTGCTCGGATGGGGATAATGTCAATTCCAGCTAATGAGATTCGCCGCGTTCCTGACATGATAGAGAACGAAAAATCCCAAATTGGAATGTGGGTTCCGATGATTGAACCGGAGCCCGTGGTTAGAGGTTTCGACAACAAAATTCAGGACAATGTTGAGGTATTTAAAAATACAGGCTCAACCAAGCAGGATTTCCCCTACTTAATAAAAGTAGTAAAAGCTCGAAGCGGACACCCGGAAGACATTGTCGGAAAATGGTATGTCTATAAGAATGTTGAATATAAATGGGTTTTCGAAGACGGGGACGACAAAGCCGAGGGTGGCGCGGGTGGAAAAAATGGGACTTCAGGCGGAAAAGTTTACTCTCCTTTTTACAAAGCTTCTGGCGAAGAAAAATCGGTTGAATATGCCAGAGAAATTGCAAAAGGCGCCGACCAAAAAGTATGGGACCCAAAAGTCTACGCGAACAATCATAAAAAACCTTTTGATTCGGGTATTGCTGGTGACACCGATACTAAAGGCTCAACCGTTCTACAAGAAGTTGGAATGCTTCTTTCCTACGAACGAGCGGAGGTAAGCCCCTCATCTTCCGATAGCAAGGGTTATACTAATAGCGATGCA
>JACPTH010000275.1 GCA_016192885.1 bacterium
AAGAAGCCTGAAGAGTTAAACTCCTGAATTCTGCAAAGCGACGAATCTAGGACAAAAAGGTTCCCCTCTGAAATCAACAACGAGGTCGGAAGAACGAATTGGCCGTTAAAAATTCCCGGTTTCCCTAGAGTTTTAATTGCCCCATTCGAAGCAAATTGAACTACTCTTTGGTTTCCGGTGTCGGCGACGAATATTTCTTCCTGCTCGCCGAATGCAATGGAAAGCGGGCGCAGAAGCTTTCCTGCCCCGGGCAATTCTTCCGGGGTTTGAAAGAGTAATCTTCCATCAGATGAAAAAACTTGTGAAACTCCCGATTTCGAATCAAGTATCGCTATTTTACCTTTAGGCGAAATTGCGAATGCAACAAGGGTCGGGTTTTTCACGCTACCGACGTCGAAAAAAGCGTTTCCCCGGAAAGAAAATTTCGGAAGCGGAAATAGGTTAGAGCTACGCCCGCTTAGGAATTGGGAAAAACAAAGCAGAGCAGAAAAAACAAAGACAAGGAAAACTAACCTAAAACTGACTGTGCTTAGGTTTTCAGAATCATTTCTAGTTTCCTGAGGTTTTCCTAGAAAGGCCGTAGTCATCATAGCTCTCGAAGCCAAGAGACGCGCAAGACAACGGTTTTTAAAAGGGTAGTTCCGAAAAATGTGCCGGGTTTTTCGACCTCAAGAAAAATTTTCTTGTACACTGCCCAGTTATTGGGCATTACCACCGTATTTACGGATATCCTAACTTGAAATGCGGATTTTCCCGATGAAACTTCATTTCCGGATTCGTCGAAAATAAAAGCTGCATCGGTAATTTCGTCGAAAGGCTTGATTTTATAAATTCCGCAAATGTTTTGAAGGACCGCATGGGCTACCATGAATTCTCCCGCCTTTACTAGAGCTTTGTCGGACCCAATTTGGAGGTTAAAAAGGGCGGGGAAAATAATTGCCATGATGAGCACGCTGAGAACGATTTCGGTGACTCCAAAACCGCTAAGGGGTTTTTTACTTTTTTTGTTAGGTTTCATCAGGGTCGATTAGCCCATTCAAAAGGAACCATTCTTTTCCAACTCAAGATACTATGCGTCATTTTTTCGAGTCAAGAAAGATTTTTCCCCAAATTCATTGTTTTCAGAATGGATTCAGTAGGATAGCACATGAATGAATCAATTTTGAAAAATGTTATTTTTGGGGACCTGAATTATGTTACATAATTCTTTTTTAGTGGTATAAACATACATTTCAATTGATAAAATATGTTTTTTCCCTGCATAAATTTGACCGAGTTTCCCGCTAGGCCGTTGTTATCTGGCGATTATCAGGTAATTAATCGCTTCCGCAAAAAAAGTTTTAAAAGGTAAGATATGCCGATTGAAAAAATTATTGTCGGTTTTGATATCGGATCGGTAAGTATAAACACCGTCGTTTGTACAAGGGACGGAGAAATCCTATTCGAACCGAGATACATTAGGCATTTTGGGAAAACTATTTCCGTTTGTTCAAAAATACTTGAAAGTATCGAAAGTCAATATGGTTCAGAGGCGATAAAAAAAGTTGTTTTTACAGGAACTCACGGGGAAACAATTGCTAAAGCGTTAGGAATGTATTTCGAAATAGAAACCCTCGCTATTGGATACGGCCTCTACAAACTAATGCCGGAAGCCAGGGAAGTAATTTCGATAGGCGGACATGATTCCTCTTTTTTTATCCTGAGCCCGTCCAATAACGAATTTATCTTGCAGGATTTCAAACTGAATGAGGCTTGTGCGGCAGGAACAGGAAGCTTTATCGATCAGCAGGCCGAAAGAATTTATGCTGATTTTCCGGAATTTATTAATGTTTCCGATCCGCAATTTCGAATCGAATCAGTATTAAGCAGATTTATTCGCGAAGGATGCGCTTCAATTCAACCCGCAAATGTGGCCTGTCGCTGCACTGTTTTCACGAAATCGGATATGATTCATCTTCAAAATAAAGGGAATGCCGTTCGGGATATCATCGCCGGTCTCCACGAAGGCGTGGCCAAAAACTTCAAATCGACTCTGATAACGAACAGAACCCTTCACGGACCGGTAGCCTTTATTGGCGGTTTTGCAAGTAACGAGCTGGCGAAAAAGTCATTTAAAAAGATCCTTGGGCTTGATATTTTCATTCCGCGGCATCACACAATTGTCGGAGCTTTAGGAGCGGTTTTATCAGCTATTAGGAATGGTGCGGGTTATACGGTTCGTTCTTCTGAAATTTCAAATTTATCCGCATCCGGTGCTTTCGCAATTCCAACAACCTCCCCGCTGACTTTTACTTCCGGCTATTTTTCAGATCTCGGCGAAGTTTCGGGTTTCCCTTCCGGGAATGATGAAATTAAAGTCTACATGGGTTTTGACATTGGTTCGACGACCACGAAGATGGTAATTGTATCCCCCGATGGAAAAGTCTACTATAAGAGATATATTCCAACGGAAGGGCAGCCAGTCGAGGCAATTCGAAAGGCAATAAAGAATTTTCTTGAGACCTGGAATGATGCAAAGCGGATCAAAGTTTGCGGTGTCGGTACAACCAAAGGGTACGACCTTTTACAAGCCTGAAGTGGATACCATTTTTGAATTGGGCGGTCAGGATGCTAAATTCACCTCTCTTCGCGACGGGTTTTTGGTGGATTTTCGGATGAATAAGGTTTGCGCCGCCGGAACCGGAAGCTTTCTTGAAGAAACGGCGAAAAAGTTAGGGATCTCTATTTCAGGCGAATATGAATCGCTGGCGATGGCCGCAAAGACCCCGCTTAAGCTTGCGGAACGATGCGCTGTTTACATGGAATCAGATCTGATGTCGCAACTCCAGATGGGAGTCGGGCATGAAGATCTGCTTGCCGGGTTGTCAAGAGCCGTTGTCCATAACTATCTTAACCGAGTAGTACAAGACGGGAAAATAGGGGAAATAATAAGTTTCCAGGGCGGTCCTTCGCTAAACAAATCTGTGGTTGCCGCTTTTGAAGCGGTAATCGGAAAGCCCGTTCTTACTCTTCAGCATCGCGAAGTTATCGGCGCGATTGGTGCGGCATTACACGCTCTTGAAGAAGTTGAAATGCGTCGAAATGTTGATCCTGGTTATGTGAGTAAATTTAAGGGCTGGGATATCATCGCGAAAAATTTTTCCCACTCGGAAGAAATTTGCTATCGGACTCCGAATTGCCATAACCAATGCAAATTACAAGTCTACACGATTGGTGAAGAAGAAGCCGTATACGGCGGTGA
>JACPTH010000266.1 GCA_016192885.1 bacterium
CTTAATTTCATTCCCTATTTGATCTAACTGCGTATCGCAGGAGGCAAGAAAGCCCGAGTAACGATTTTCGTATTCCGCAAGTAGTTTATGAAAATCTTTTGCTCGCTCAGCGGTCGCACCGGGGTTTTTTGAACGCATATTACTCAAGGTTTCATCCCGTCGCAACATAATTGAAGCCCTTTGATCCATTGCTTTTGACTGTTTCAAAAGAAGAGAATCAATTAAGGGTTTAGCCTGCTTCCAGCCTTTTTCTAATTCGGCTTGAAGTTGTTCGGGCTTCTTTGAGGCAAAATTACTTCGAAAAAAAAGCCCGCGCGAGTAATCAAAATTTGCCATCATCGGATGAAGAATTAGAATAATTCGAGTGTCAACCGATGCCCAACCTTGCCCTGCTCCATCTAATCGCACTAATAAAGCGATTAGAAAGAAAATTAAGAAGAAAAACGCGCTTCGAAAATGGAAAAAAAACCTTGCCATTAATTTTTCCCCTTTGAGAATTGCTCAATCATTTGGATCGCTTCAAGTCTAACATCTTGTGCCCCGAAAGGAATAGGCGAAATACCCGTTCCTGAATTAACCCAGTATGTTTTCGCTTCATTTAACCACTGGAATAACCCTTCGCGATTGGAGAAATTCTGTCGCCATGCTTCGAAATGCCTATTTTTAGAGAGGACAACTTTGTCCACGGGAAAAATGCAAGCAGGTAAGAGGCTCGCGATATCTAAAATTACGGGAGGCTGGTACTTCAATTTAAGTCGGTTAATAACTGCGCGAAGGTCTGATGCGATCGAGTTGACTTGAGGAATGATCGCAAGCCCGGATGTAAGCCCCGGTCTTTCCGGGACCCCCATATTCGGATCAATCCGTTTTCTCAAGGTTGCTAAACGGGATTCTAAGCTTCGTTTCTCTTGAAGGAACTTTGATTCTAATGACTTTCGATTCAATGAAGTGGCTCGCGAAAAAAGAGGTTTATATACTTCCGTGAGGCTAAGGATCTTGGTTTCAATGGATTTTATTTCATTTTCAACTTCGAAAACCCCCTTTTCACCGCCAAGGACGAACTCGGAAGAGGTCCCGGCGAAACGGCGGGTTTGGGAGTCAAATGACCTGACAATAGGGTGAGAAAGCAGCATCAAACGGGTATCAACAAAAATCGACTCTTGTCCAAATGAAGTTACAATTGTCAGAAAAAAGACAAAAAGAAAACCGTTTATTTTAGACAAAAAAAAACACCTTTTCATTGCTAATCCTTAACAACTTTTTGGAATTTTAACAATACTATGTCATCGAAATTCTTAAACGGTTAAATTATATCACGAAGAGGGAAAACAAAACATCGCTGAATTAGGACTCATAAATTCAATCTTTGAAAGGATAACGCAATTTTCAATCCAGTACAATCAAAATTTATAACCGCTTTGGAAGCGCCTTTCTAAAAAACGTTGTAGAAATGTGTAAAAAAATTTTTCTTATGGTATCCATCGACGGAAGATTAGGGCGGCGTTTTGTCCCCCAAAACCGAAGGAATTGGAAAGAACAGTGTTTCCGGTAAAAGCTTTTGCGAAATCTTTAACAATATAAAGGTCGCATGCCGGATCGGGTTTAGCTAGGTTAATGGTGGGTGGAATCAAATTTCTATTTAAGCTCAGAACGGATACCGCCGCTTCCAACGCCCCGCTTGCCGCTATCATATGCCCCGTCATAGATTTAACCGCATGAATTGGTATTTCAAATGAACGCTTTCCCAAAACCCGCTTTATTGCCATTATTTCAACCGGATCATTTTTTGGGGTACCGGTTCCGTGGGCGTTTACCGCGTCGACTGCTTGGGGAGGCATTTTGGCGTCTTTTAGCGCGCAGTCCATGGCTAAACTTGCTCCATTCCCTTCGGGGTCAGGGTCGGAGACTCTGAATGAGTCAAGCGAGCTCCCATAGCCGACTATTTCGGAGTAAATTTTAGCATTTCTATCTTGCGCTCTTCCTAACTCCTCAAGAACCAAAAAGGAAGCACCTTCGCCTAATGTTGTTCCGGTTCTGGTCACATCGAATGGTCTGCATGACCTTTTCGGGTCGTCATTTTCATCCGAAAGAGCTTTAAGTAAACTAAACCCTCCTAAACCTAGCGGATTAAGCATTGAATCCGCGGCTCCAGCTAATGCAATATCGATTTCGCCCGCCCGAATTTGGCGAAATGCGAGGCCGATGCTTTGCCCTCCCGCGGCGCACGCGGAACAATTTGTCGTGGGCGGGATAGAAGAAGAAAGTCGGTCCGCCAAAAATTCAGCCAAAGTATCTAATGGAGATTGAAGAAGGGGACCACCCAGGGATGAGAGAGTTCGCGCTGCAAGGATTGCCGTTAGATCTTCTTCGTTGGCTACTTCCGCAACATCCTCAAGGAAAAAAGACTCCAAACTCATTCCGACATGGATAGCCACTTTTGCCCACTCTTCAATCGGGCATCCAGAGGACTCAATTGCCTCCTGCGCGGCGGCTAACCCCAAGAACACTTTTCGGTCTCTAAGAGATTCCGCCCTTGGCCATCTATTTTTGATTGATTCAACATCAAAATTTTTCACTTCTCCGCCAATCCTGACAGGCATGGTTGAAGCATCAAACAAGGTTATTGGGCCTAAACCAGAAACGCCGTGGCAGAGGGCATTCCAGGAATCATCGACCGTGTTTCCCACGGGGCAAACGATTCCAATTCCGGTTATAACAACTCTTCTCATAAAGTTTCTACTTCGCTAAAGATTTTTTTTAGTTACCGATCGAATAAGAATTTGAAGGCAAAAGAAACTATCATAATTTCAGCTATTCCAGAACATCCCCCAAAACTCAACAATTCTCCAAATAAAAAGTTGCCGTTGTTGAGCCGTGTCCAAGGCAATTTGCAACGGACGCATATCCGGATTCGCGAGTCATCATTGCTCCGACGGCTAGTTGCCCCGCCGCCGCCGCCGCAAAAAGGTTTCCAAGATGATGTTTTGGAAAGACGGTTTCAATTTCGGGTTTAGATCCAAAAAATCCCTTGAAAGTCTCTTCTTCAAGTTTGTTCAACATGGTTCCATTATCGCCTGAAAGAATTAAATGGCCAATTGAAGCCCCTCGGGGAACTGACGATTTTAAAAGAAATTCAAGAACTTTTTTTTCATCTTCAACCGAATGCAAATTTCTTTTGATGGTTCCAGCTTTCCAACCCTTTATCGTTGCGTAAGGTTTAACTTTCCTTCTATTCGCGCTTGAGGAAGATTCAAGAAATAGAAAAACCGCACCTTCGGATGGGGCCGTTCCGGTGCCTTCATTCTTCCACGAGTCAAAAACCCCATGCTGTTGAAGGGAAAGAAAACCCATTGAATTTGCTTTTTGATCGCAACCCCCGGCCAGCGCACAATCAGCCTCGCCGGTGGAAATTGCGCGAACGGCCTCGATGATTGCAAGAGCCCCTTGGCCTTCCCAAGGGTTAAAAATTGCGTTGGGCCCGCGGATTTTCTCAAGGATCGAAACAAAGCAAACCGGCATGTTCGATAGAATTTTAAAAGATAAAACGGGCCGGGTCGCTTTGAGACCTTCGTTTCCAAGTTTCTTTGGGTCAAGCTTTCCGTTTGAATCTAAGGACGCTCGAAGTACGGGGGAAATCTCTTCGAGAGGAAGGCACATAAGGCCGGTAGAGCCGAACAAACCGACCCTTCGTCCCTGAATGTTTTTGTCGATCTCAACCCCGGCGTCTTCAATTGCCAGCCTTGCCGCCGCCGCAGCAAAGACCGCGTCGCGATTCATCAACCTAAGGCTCTTTGGGTCCCGAATGAGGGATTCGACATCAATGTTTGAAACTCTCGCGTTGTTTTTACAATAAAAAATTTCTGAAGGAAAAAGAGAGGGTTTTATCGCGGTTTGACCTGCCCGAATGGCATCGAGCAAAACATTCGGGGATGTGCCCAAAGGGGTAACGCAGCCGATTCCGGTTATGAAAACGTCATTTTCCGATTTCAAGGTTTCTTGGGGCTTTCAATTTTCGAAACAGTTTTCGGGGGGAGAGAGCCAAATCCGCATTAACTCGTCGCGCTTTAAATCAAGGTTCTTATCTTGTACATACTTAAAAGCGAAAACAATTCCGGTGTTAACCGTTAATTGGTCTGAAACAAATGCGTCCGCGGAGATTTTCCCACCCGCCTCATTCAGGGAAAGAACCTTAACTTTATAATTCAGGGTTTCTCCAGGACGGACAGCCCTCCGGAATTTGACCCTTTCGACGACGGTCATTAACGCTTTCGCGTTCCCGCCATATTTGGTCTTCAAGCTTACTTCCAATAAAAGGCCCCCGAGTTGCGCCATCCCTTCAAGGATAAGAACACCAGGCATAATAGGCCGTCTTGGAAAATGATCGTCAAAAAAATCTTCGCTCAAGCTTACATTTTTTAAAGCGTGAGCTTCTACGCCAGGTTCCCAGAGTGTTATTCGATCAATCAAGAAAAAACGCATCGCAGAAGATAATATATACTTTTTGGACTTTTTTCAAATCAAATCGGAGGAACCGGAACCGAGGGATTAAAGTCTCACTTCCTCCCTTTTGAGAATTGGAATACCCTTTCCAATGCGGAATTTTTAGGGGATAGACTTTTGGATTGAAAGTAAATTATACTAAATCATAGGAAGTATTGAGAAAATAGCATAAGTTTTTTTCATTACAAGGTTCGGGGAAAAAATAATGAAGGCAACCACTTTTCCGGTTGTTGGAATTGGGGCCTCGGCGGGCGGGCTGGAAGCTTTGGAGAGGCTTTTCCGAAACCTTCCTCCAAACCTAGGCGCCGCTTTTGTTTTAATTCTTCATAGACCCTACAATAAGAAAAGCCTTTTGTTGGGCCTTTTGCAAAAGTTTACTAAAATGGAAGTTTTCGAAATCCGGCATGGAATGGAAATACAGGTTAATTGCGTTTACTTTTCTCCGCCCCGGCAAAACGTTTCCCTGTACAAGGGGGGGATTTTTTCTTTCCCGGACCCGTTGCTCACCCCTTGGAATTCGATGGGCATTGATTTTTTTTTCCGGACATTAGCAGAAACCCAACGGGAAAACGCTATCGGGGTTCTTTTATCAGGCGGCGGAACCGATGGAACTCTTGGGGTAAAAGCAATTCGCGAGGCCGGAGGGGAAACAGTCGTACAAGATCCGTGCATTTCAAAATATCCGGAGATGGCAAGAAACGCAATAAAATCAGGGTTTGTCAACACATCCATTCCGGTTGAAGAACTTTCCGGAGTAACGTTGGTTATCTTCGAGCAGGTTGCTTCAAAGGAGCCTGGAACCTCGGGGAAGAACAAAGGAAGAAAAAAAAAGAGACCTTCAAAAGAACCCTCGAATAGGGTGAAC
>JACPTH010000026.1 GCA_016192885.1 bacterium
AAATACTTTGCTGCGCTCCGTCAGCGTTAAGTTCCCAGCCATTCGGGACTCCGTCATTCGGAGTGAAGTTTCCCTGCCACGTCCCGATGAGCCCGTAGTCTGTGGCGGAATCATCCTCGAAACTCCCGTTTTTTAGAAGATTTTGAACCACTCTCCACGCCGCCGTGTCAGATCCGGTGCGGTAACTAATAAAACTTTCGCTCGCTAATAGCACTATCAAATCCGTAGCCCCATTGCTAAAGGCCGTGTCGAGTTGGGTAATCTTTCCCGGATCAGGATTTGTTACTGTATACTTGTAACGAAAGAGGTCTATTCCTCTTCGAATGGAATCAAGGTTTTGCTTGAATTCTCCCTCTTTGAATCTTTTCAACTTGGTGTCTTGCTCAAGGATTCCCGCGGAATTTGACAAAGCCAAAACGGAGAAAAAAAGGATGAGCGAAAGCAAAAGGTATCCGCCCCGATTTGCGCCAAATCTAATTTTTTTTAAGGCGAAAAAAAACATTGTTTCTTCCGTGAAATTTAGTTTCTATTCTAACTGCAGCAAACAAAAAGTAAGGGGGCAATTAGTTGCATTTGTAAAATCTCCCCTAACCCCTCTTTTTCAAAGAGGGGAACTTTTGAATCCCCCTTCGTAAAAGGGGGGAAGGGGGGATTTCGTGGCAACTCATTTTCGAAACTATATAGATTTGTATTCTGCAAGTTTGATAATTGTCCCCTTTACAAAGATCTGCTGTATTAAAAATACAGATTTTTTTATGTTTTTGTAAACTTTCTTAGTTTTTTGCCGATGAAAAAAGCAATATGCCCTTTTTGTTTAGGAGTAGTTGCTTGATGAGGAAAAAGGGGTTTACTCTGCTTGAATTGCTTATTGTCGTGGCAATTCTCGCGACTTTGGTAGCTTTGGCGCTTCCGTACTATGAAGATTACTTGGCACAAACAAAGATAACCGGCGCTCAAGTAGATCTTCAAACCTACGCGAAAGCATTGGCCATGTACGACCAGTTGGAACCAAGCATGTTTTCAGATAACACGAATGATGATCTTAGACCTCTTATCGGGAAATATCTTCAGGATTACAGAACCTCTACGGTTCAAACCAAACCCCGCGACCCGTGGGGGCAGGACTACAGAATCAGATCATCGGCCGGAACCATCATTTGCGCGGGGCCAAACGGCTCCTTCAATACTACCGACTCCGGCTTGGATTCAGACCGAATCGCCTCATTTGATGATATTTTGATAGCCTGGAAACCTCCATTCTTCGTTTCAGGGTCTAGGGCCGTTAGCAACGTCACGGTTGAAGTAACCTTTAGCAGGAAGGTAGTTGATTCAACGGTTCCGGATGCGGGAGCTATTTCAGCAATGACCGGCGGAGGCGGGGGAGCTTCAACCGCCAAACAGCGCGTTTCCGGGTCTCTATATCGTTTTACCGTGCCTACGATTACCATGAACGGCGGAGTTCATACCGTAACTTTGGTAAATACGATCCAATCCCAAGACCTAAAAACCGGGTTTCATTTGAATCCAAACGGATCCGCCGGTACAATCGCCTCATTCACTTTTTGAACTCGACAAAAAACCTCAAAAAGGCGTTTTCGCTCATTGAAGTTTTAATAGCTACCGCGCTCTTACTCATTTTATCGTTGATTGCCGTTCCGATCTTGGATATTTCAGACCAGCGAGAAAGAGAAGAGCGCTTGAGATTGGCGCTGGTTGAAATGCGATCGGCCCTGAATAACCACAGACAAAAACATAACACCTTCCCCTCTTCAATGCTTGTTCTTCTTGCGACTCCGACAGCCGGAGGGTTTTATTTAAGAAGGTTCCCGATAAATCCGGTGACTTCACCTCCGCAAACCCGCTGGGATATAGCGAGCAGGACAACCGGTTCGGCCTCCGATCATTGGGAAACAATTCTTTCCGCGGGCGACACCCTGACGGACGGAACTCCGATCGTCGATGTGCGCTGCCCGGAAAATATCGGAACTGGAATTAATGGAATTCCCTACCAAAATTGGTAATTGCTCACATCAGAGGAAATCGCAAAATAATTTTGAAAAAAGCGTTAAAAATCAGGGTAGGCGCGGACTTTATGCCCGGATTTCGCAAACTAAAGTTTGCGGCTACCAATGCGGGCTTTCGAAAAATTTTGCAATTTGCTCATCACTCAAAATAAAGTTCCGGAGTTTTTACCGCTCTTTCGTATGAAAAGGGTTTTTCGTCAAAGGAACTTTGAAAACCATAAATCGAGCGAAATCGGCATTTACTATAGATTTTTGGGTTTCGAAGAATAATCATTCCAAAATCTTCCCAACGATTTGTTTGCTTGAGAGATTCGAATTTTTGCTTGTACAATTCAGTGACATCGATCTCGATTTCATGTTCTCCCTTTCGCGGGAGTTCGCTTTTCGCCCAATTCTCTTCGTCAAAATCCCCTCCCGGTCGTTTCCAGGAAAGATCGGGGGAAGCCATAATCCAGTTGCATCCTCCGTCTTTTCTCCAGTGTCTTCCCCATTCTCCGGTTCCTTCGGCAAAGGGACGGGTCAACGAGAAAACGACAATCGGAACGTTTTCTCCTGCGTCCTCGTCGTTTCCGGTTCGCAAAACCAATGTGACATGCTCGGGAAAAAAATCGTTTATGGATAACCTGGCGTCAGAGAAAGCTTTTTCAATGTCAAACCTGATCAAGTAACGAAGCCCGGTTGGGGAAAAAAATGTGCCGATCGGTCCGATTGCATCGTCGCCTGAATTATCAAAGCTTTTGTTTCGCGGATGCCCGTCATTGGGACCTCGAATAAACGCGTCAATTCCGGTACGAGCGACAACGAACGCCGGTCTGGAAGGCCTGGGTTTTTCAGGCCACGCCATCGCCTTCAGACATCGCCTGCAAAATTTCACATTATCCGAGTTGGAAACCGCGCAAAAAGGGCAACGACTTCCTTCGACTTCCATAGAAAAAAAGCTCGAAAATAAAATGAAAAACAGAAACGCGTATTGTAACTTTCGAAGTGTCATTTGAGCAAAAAGCCCTGATTAATCCTTCGCGGTTTTTTGGGGGTCCACAATTTCAGTTCCAAGCGAAACCAGCTTTTTAAGCTCCAAGGACCAATTTTTCAAAGGGAAAACCCATCGTTCGTACATATTTGCCGAATAGAGGTCATTTACGACATTTGTAAAGGGTTTCATAACGCCCGTTTTAAAAGGAAGCCAGAAAGCGGCTTCAAGGTAACAAACCAAGAGAAGCAAGAAAAAACCTCCAATAAACATTCCGGCTGAAGGGTCTTTGGCTGAAATCAAAGAGACAACAAGGTATCTTACCAAGAAAAGAATTATAGTGACCGGAATAACGTTCAATAAAACCGATTCAAAAATATTTGCTTTCGGCTCCACCAGTACATCTTGAATCGATTCGGAAATTTGATTTGCCAAGCTTCGCTTTCCATCGACTATGGGTAAATTTTCAGGGTTCGGATCAATTAAAGATAACAAAGGTTGGGAATCAATCCCAATACGCTGCGCCTTTGCGTTTAAAGCTCGCCGGAGTTGAATGAGCGACTCATTCATCGGCAATGTCCCGCATTGTTCCAATTTGGCCGCGACCTCCTCCGATGCTTTTTGACGAAAGGATGAAAGAGACGGGATGATTAAACCCCTTGCAAATGTCTCGATGGTCAAATAAAAGCGAAGATAAACTCCAAACGGGCCGCTTAAACTCTTTGCAGCGCTAAGTTCCCTTCTATGAATGATTTCTTGCGAAATGTGCTTGGATGTCTCATCAAGGTTCGTCCGAATCTGAATTAAGGTCTGTTCGACCGAAGAAACGGCGCACTTTTCGATTTCATCGGAAATCGCAATCGCCTCTTTGAGTCGGCAGGATTGGAAAACAAAATCCCGAGTTTCCCTTTCCATTGCTTCGAGGTTCTCTTCACAAATACGCTTTACCGTTGCTTGGTCCAATTTTTCATGGAGAAATCGCTCCAGGGAATCGAATTCTCCGATAGGGCCAGGAGTTCCATCTAGTTTTCCTTGAAGAGCGTAATAGGCCGAAATGGCAAAAAGAGGTAAAGTTTCGCCTTCAGGGGGTTTTAGGTTGAATCGGGAAATTTTCGAAATGAAGTCTTGCCGAATCTTGTCGGACAATGGAATTCCTTCATCTATTCGATTAAAAGCAAAAACGATTCTGCGAAACCCGACCGCGGTTGCTAAAACTTCGTATAGCGACCAAAGATCGTACTTTTGGGTGGTAACCACGCAAAGGGCAAGGTCAGATCGTTCCAATATTGATTGAAAAACTCCCAGGTGACTAACTTCCACTCCGTCAAAATCAGGGGTATCAATTAGAATAAGACGCTCTAATTGAGGAGCTTCGTGAATTTCAATTCGATCGTTGTCGTGAAGTATGCCGGCTAACCTGGATCTTGCCTGAAGCTCTCGGCTTTTGTGAACGAAAACGGTTGGTCGAGAAGTAAAGCACGCCTTTGAAGATGATTCGGCGATTACCTTTCCCGCGAGGGCATTTATCAACGCGCTTTTTCCGACTTTCGTTCCTCCTAAGATAGTGATCAATAAACAATCGGAAAGAGAACTTTCCCGCTCGTTCAATAATGCGATGCGTCGGTTGACATCGGGAAGATCTTTTTCCGAAGGCATTGACAGCAATTTTCCGCAAACGCTAACAACCGTTGTCAGGTTCCTTGATTGTAAGTTCATGATAATTAAATGAGGTTCACGAAAAAAATCAACTAGTCTCAAAGATTTCTTTTAGTAAGGGGTTCCATCCATTTTGAAGCTCCTTCATTGCTTGTACCGGATCGAATTCTTGCTTGTTTGACAAAATCAACAATTCTTCGATAGGTTTTGCCAACCACCCGGCGAAATCAAAAAAAATCGCGCGCCTTGTTTTTGCGAAATCGTCTTTTGCGTGCGCGATTATTGGTTCATTTGCCATATGACCGATCAAATTCAGTAAATTTTCAGGGAGCGCACCTTCCAATTTTTGATAGATTGGCACTGCGATTCCGCCAAGGAAATATTCGGTGACTCCGGGAAAAATCGCGAAAGAGTGAATGGAAAAAGCGGCGGCGGCTACCGCCGCAAGCGCGGAAAAACCCGGAACCGCTACCTTTAAGGCCGTAAGAATTCCCGGATTATGGTCGCAAAACCGTTTCAAATCGTGCTCGAAATGCGTAATAAGAGGGGTCAAACTTTCCTTGTACCCATTTTCTAACCTTACTGTAAGGTTCCTTTCCAAATCTTCAAAAGCCGGTAAAAAAATACCTTTGACTTCTTCATGGAAACGAACGTGCAAGGAATGCCCTGATAACGCCCAATTTCGCGAAAACTCAACGATATCTTCCCTGGCGTTTTCAAGAATCGCTTTTACTTCAAATAAATCCTCGTGATCTCTGGCGGAAACCGGGTCTCGCGTAATCGCCCCGGAACCGGAGCCGATTAACCCGCTAACTCTCCCAACCGCCCAGCCGACCGCTTGCCCTACCGTTCGGGTTTGCCGATTCAAAAAAGTGCGGATCTTGCTTTGCAAGCGAGGTTCTAGAACGCGAATCAAGGCGTATTGTAATTCAAATGGAGCGTCATGGCCGGCAAGTGAGCGAATGGGTTTGAACAAAACTTCATCGAACCGCCCCTGAACTTGTTGAAGGAGATGATAGCAATCATCACTTCTTTTTACATATTTTTTTGAGGCTTCAATAAAATGATTTCCGGCATGATTTAATCCATGGGAAATCACTCTTGCCTTAAAATCTCGCGGCTTTGAAACCAACGTAGAAAGCCTCTCCCGGAAACCCTGCAATCGCTCATTATCAAGAAGTTTTTCATCCGAACCGGATTGCTCGTTTATCGAAAAAGTAAAACGCTCATTGTCGGGCCAACAGGAATCATAATAAGTTCTCATATCCTCAAGAGCTTTGTCATGCCTTGGCAAGGCTTGATTGAACACGTCAAATCTCACGGGTACAAGAAGCATTGCTTTCGATAAAAACCTAATTCCGGAAAGGTCTTTGTACTTTTGTTGAGTCGTGACCCAGATTACTATGTCGCATAACTCAAGCGAAAAAACCGCTTGGTCCCGACAACTTTTATCGGAGCTGTCTAAATCGGGTGTATCAATGATAATAGGTAATGAGGAAGGCCAACTATGCACTCCATTTCCAAATAAAACCCGATCTTGGTCGGTGTTTTTTGAAATCTCAGAGATCGCCTTTAAAAACCAACCCTGGCGGGATGTGATTAAACCGTTTAAATTTTCAATCGGGCTGATTCCAATTAGTTTCTTAGTAAAACTGGCTGTTCCGCCGGACGGCGAAACCTGGGTTCCCGCAAGAGAATTGGCAAGAGTTGACTTGCCGGTATTTGTTCCGCCTAAAATAATCGCAACCACAGGGAGTTTGAGGCCATTTTTCACTTCGGGGATAACCCGGGCTTTGAGTAAAACAAAGCCTAGCTCTAGCCCTGAAAGTTCAAGATCTCCGAAAACCTTAGGGTTTCTTTTTATGTCATGAAGAGAAAGGTCTATCCAGTGAGAAAGTTTCTCCGCTTTTTCCAGAAATTCATCTAGCATGTCAACTTGCCATTTCAAAAAAAAAATTCATTTAAAAAATCTTTGCGGCTAATGGTAACCTTTTTTACATTAAATTCGCAATAATTCAAGTTTCCCCGCAATGAAAAGGAGTGGTAAGCTTTCAGAGGGGTAGAATTCAGCAGTCAGAATGATTGGGTAGGGGCGTGATTTATCACGCCCAAAAAGGGTATTTTTCTAAAACACTGTCAGATAATTTAGCAATAATTTTACAATAGCAATAATTTTACTTGCTATTGTCTGTTTTATTTTTAATTTTTACGTTGTCGTTTTGATCTTTTATTTTTAATTTTTGTTATTCTTAATTCCCCCAGTTAATTAGCCTCAACTACCTTACCAAGGTTAGAAAAGGCTTTGCAACTTTTAGTGCGTTTGCCTCGGCGGATTATGTGATTGACCCCTTGGGGGGGGATATGTTATTTATTCATTGTGAAAGTCCAAAAGTTATTTTTTACATTGTTTTTTTTCGCTTGGGGAGTTCTGCTTATCGGAGAGAATTTGGAACCTTCTCTCCTTGAAACAATGAAAGATTTCGGTTACTCAAGCGAAATGCAAAATTTAATTGCATCTGAAACCGCCTACCAACCCTCAAAGTTCTACCTCCATCAAGAGAAGCAAAAATTCGAAACAAGTCGATCGATTGAGTTGCCTTCACCTTCGGTCGTTATCGCTTCGCAAGACGTTTTCCTTTCTCCGCGAGTGTATCAACAGCCCGAATCCGCTACTTTCCTTCCAACCTTGTTTGACCTTTACAAAAAACAACCGCAGTCTCCAAAAATTACTCGGAAATTGGCTTTGACCTGCCTTGAAGCCGGGCAAACCCGTGAGGCTTTACTGTGGTTTATTCAAACCTTTCAACTTGACCGCCATGACCTAGGCGCGCTTTGGAATTCCGCGGTGCTCTCCCATCAGTTGAATGATAAAAAAGCTTCGAAAGCGTTTTTCACCGAGTATATTTCGATAGATCCCTATTCTCCATGGGGAAAGGCCGCCAAAAGATTTTTAACCAATGAACCTTACAATGCGGACCAAAATCTCACCCAAGAATTTGACAGCGTTCAGCCTAAATTTGGTTATTCCCAAACTCCTAAATCTGAAACACCCCAAGGTTCGGGTCTTCTAGTTGTTGGAGAACGGGCACTAAGAGTTGAAAATCTTGTCGCTTCAGCAAATGTTCTCCCGGTTCAAAATCCCTTAAACCCTACCCACCCATCATCTTCAAGCTACCAGTCAAAGGAAGGTAGCGAGGTCGAAGATGAGGCTATTCCAGTGGAAGCCCCCCCGAAGAGCTCAGGCGAAGTAGGTTCTTCTTCCGCTCCGATTGAGGATTCAAAGAAACCGCCGATTAATCAGGCGATAATAAAAGAGATTAAAACCCCGCAAGGAAATCCAACGGCAACTACCTTAGCGTCCTCATCTTTTATCGCCACTTTCTCAGGTTTTGTACCCAGAACCATTTCTCCCGAACTACCGCCTTTTGTTCCTCCTCCGCCCCCCGCTTCTTCTCCATAGTTAACTTTTTCAAGGTAGATAAATCGACTTGGCGGGGAAATGCCATCAAAAATTAAGATTAGGCGTGATTACAAAACTCACCAAACCAAAGGCGTTCTGGAAGCTTTTGCATCTTTATTGAATTCCCCTAGGTTTCCTGCGTCATACCGGCGGAAAGCCGGTATCCAGGTTTTTGGTTTCTGGATTCCGGCTTTAGAGACTGTTGAAAAATACCCTTTTTCGCTTTACTCCTGTACTTAGGGCTTTTTGAAACCTTCGTTCAAGTTCTTTAAAGTCAAAAGCTCTGGTAAAACCTGCGATTTCATGATTTTTCGACAGTCTCTTTAGCCGGAATGACGGGTGGAGATTTAGCCTTTCGTGTTAATCACGGATTCGGCGTTATCAACAATTCTTTCAAGGTATATTGTAATTTCCAAACTCTTGCATAAGCGTCCCTTCCTTTTACTGAGATTGTCCCTGTTAAAGGGCCGTCGCAGGTTAGATTTCCGCTGAAATGGGCGAAACTATTCACTCGGCCATTAAAAAGCAGGTCGAAGTGGATGTAAAAAGCTACAGGCTTTATCCAACCATCCAATCGAGTTTGAAAAGCCCCAAATTTGCGATACTCATAAGCCTGAAAAGATTTGTCCCGCATGGTGGTTTCGTCATGGCGAAGATAGAATCGCGGGAGAATAGGAAAATGAGCAAGCCCCAACAACCTACAGGCTCTGTGCGGGGTCTCAAGGAGCTTTCCCAGATAATTTTCATTTTTCGGATCCAGGGGAATTTTTCTCAATATGCATATTCCGGCAATTAGTTGGCGAATATAATTTGTTTCCTCCCTGCCTAAACCTCGAGGTTTGGCGGGTGCGGGTAAAGAAACGCCGGGAATGGGTGGAAGGTTTTGCTGAAAGGAAGGGCCTACGTTCACCGGAGGAAGATAAAGGGGTTGCTGCGGAATCTGGGGGACTGCGGGAATTGGGGAAGCCGGAACGGAAGGGGAACCGGAAGGGGGTAAAACGGGTGGCGGAACCGGAGGAGCCGGTATTGGGTTAGGTGTTAATGAGGGTTGAAGGGGGAATTCGGGAGTAACGTTGCCAGGAATAGAAGGCGGTGGAGGAAATTGGATTCCCCCGCCGGGTGTTTGTTCACTAAGCATGGGAGAGTTATCCAATCCCGTAGGTGAAACCGGTTCCGTCGATTCTTGAGACCAAGCAGAAAAAACTCCCCAAAAAATGGAAAAAATTAAAATGGTTGAAATTTTCCGAATCATTTCCCGAACCCCCTTTTCCTTACGATATGCAAAATCGCATATAATTTTGAATGTTTTTTTTAAACCTTACCTGATTTCAAACCACTATCATAGGCTTGATATTGACCCAAATTCGATCACATTCTACCATGTTTTTGAGTTCAATTTTTGTAACATTTTAGCAACTTGCAAAATTGTTTTGAAAAACGTTAATAATAAGGGGTTGCATAGGCTTTATGCCTGCGAAACCGAGATTTCGCAAACTAAAGTTTGCGGCTACCAATGCATGCTTTCGAATAATTTTGCCAAGCGCTAAAATGTTACCAATTTTTAATTTTTTGGAATTTTGCAACTTGACATAATTCTGAGAAACAAATAAAATGCGTCAGAGGCGGAGAGGTGTTGGGGGCTCCGTGCCAGCGTGATGTAACGTCACGCATGTAGGTTGAACGATTCTTGCGAGTTGACTCTTTCTTTGGGTTTCGCGGCGTGGTCTGCGTTAGAGGGTATCAAATGCCCCCCCCGCTAACGCGCGCGTTAGCGGGGGGGGCATTTGATACCCT
>JACPTH010000290.1 GCA_016192885.1 bacterium
AGAAAATTCAGATTCGGTAAGCCCTAACAAACGTGCCATTGAAGCAGTACCATCTGCTTCCCGTGAACCGGAAACATTCACTAATTCGCTTGTACTAAAAAAAATCTTGGGAGCGAATCCTCGCCTAAACAAGGAAGTGCTATGAAGAATGCGGTCTTTGGCGCTAATTGAAAGAGTCCCATCCTCGAAAAAACCTGCGGCCAAGCAAACAATCGCGTCAGCTTTTTCGATCTTAGGTGTGAGCATCAGAGGAAAACTTAACCACGACCCGATAGGGAGGAAAACAATAAAAAGATATGAAATTCCAAGGAAAGAGAAATTTTTAGCAAGAAAACCTTGGAACGGGAAAGATGCCCTGAAAAAAAGACAAACAAGATAGTAAAGCGAAATTAAAAAGGCAAAGAAAATACCTAAAAGGCGAAAATGTTCTCTTAAGTGAGGGACAAACAAAATAAAGAAACTTACAAAAAACACCGAAGAGAGAAAATTTAAAAAAACAAAGTTACGAAATTTTAAAGGAGGTTCTGATTCGGGTTTCATAACCATTTCCAAACCGGGGGGAGTTTGCCGAGCAGAGTTCAGAAAAAAAAATAAAAATAAGAAACTTTTTTTGGAAAAGAAAAACCCGGGATTAACCCCGGGTTTTTTTGAAAATAATTACTTTGTTGGTTCTGCTGCAGGTTCCGCCGCAGAAACAGGTTCAGCAGCCGCGGGCTCAGCCGCCGCCTCTTTCTCGACCTTTTTATGCTTCTTGGAAGATTTCTTTCCGTGTTTACCTTTTGATTTTTTTGCCCATTTCTTACCTTTTTTGCAGTGCTTGCATTCCCCTGGGGTCATTTTGGGGCAATCTGCAGACATGTCGCAAGAAGCTTGGGAGGGAATTGGCGCCACCGCAGGTTCTGCCGGAGGTGCGCCCGCAACGCCATCAATTACAAGAGCGGAATTTAAATCGCGAGAAACTACATGCCAGGTATCTCCATGTTTAAACGAAGCCTTAAGTTCTCCACTGCAAGCAGAGCAAGCCCCGGGTCCGCGTTTATGAACATCACATGTCGGGCATGAGTAGTAAAGGTCATGCTTGAAGGTGTGGAGTTCATCTTTAGAAAAACTCGCGGAGCTCATGCCTTCGTTAAGGAAAATTTTTTCCTTGCCTAACGCGGCACTGGGCATGTCTTTGTCCCCGGAACAACGGTCTGTTTCTACCGCCCACTCAGGCGTGTTTCCCCTTGCCTTGGCTTTATGCGACTTTTTGCCTTTTGCAATAGAAACCCCTGGAAAAAACAGGGCAGCGACCAAAATTATTGGAATCAACCGTCTCATGATAAAACCTCCATGAAGAATTCAATATCCCTCATAAATAATGAGTGTCACACAGTAACTCTCTTTTGCATCTTTTGTCAATAGAAAAAATATGTTTTGCGGTGGCCATTGAGCATTAGGAAATTTCTCAATTCGCTTAGTCAAGGTTTGTTCCCAAATCGCCGATAGGTTTCACACAGACATACTTTTCATCATTGGAGGAAACATGACCGCCCAAGCCAAACCACGTTTCAATATTTTGAATCATACGCATAAACAAACCCAAATAGGGCAAATTGAATCACCGAATGGGCCTATTCCAAAACTTTCTGATGAGTTCTGGACCGCTAAACAAAGGCAACTTCATTCGTTGCATTACGCGGTATCCTATCGCGCGTCATTTAAGCCGGAACTTCCGGACTTTTTCATTAGGAAACTTACAAAACCTGGCGATACGGTGGGCGATCCGTTCGGAGGTCGTGGAACGACCGTTTTGCAGGCTGTAATACTCGATCGAAGGGGAATGGGGAATGATGTTAATCCTCTTTTTGAGCGAATAACCTATCCTAAAATAAACCCCGTTTCAATTGAAGGTGTCGAGGAAAGGATGGAGTCGATTAACCTTTCAAAGGATAGAGATCTTTCCGGTGAAGAGAAAATGAACATGTTTTATCACCCGGAAACTTACAAAGAGCTTTTGAATTTAAGGGATTATTTGAAAAGCAATCGTGATGATATTGACCGATTTTTAGAAATGATTGCCATTTCCAGACTCCATGGTCATTCGACCGGGTTTTTCTCGGCATATTCATTTCCTCAGATTTCAATCCCAAAGGAAAATCAGATAAAAATTAATAAAACTCGCGGAGTTGAACCTGACTACAGGGAAGTAAAAACAAGAATTATTAAAAAAGCAAGGTCGGTTCTGAAGGATGGCGATGAGAGAAGAATTTCAGAACTTGGTAGAAAAAGCGTTTTAACGGTTCAAGATGCAAGAGATCTGCGAACCTGGAAAAGCAATTCGGTGAATTTGATAGTGACTTCTCCTCCTTTCCTAAACCAGGTCGATTATTTTTTAGACAACTGGATTGAGCATTGGTTTTGTGATATCGACATTTCAAAATTGAAGGAAAGGCTTGTTCAAACAGCCGACCTTGACGAATGGATGCAATTCATTTCGGATTCCCTGGCCGAAGCTTACAGAGTTTTGGTGAAAGGGGGTATGCTTGCTATCGAAGTCGGAGAGGTTCGGTACCAAGGGAGGATACTGAATTTGGATGAAACGGTTGTTTCCCTTACTTGGGCAAAGCGTTTTAATGCCGGGCAGTTTAAAGTAAAAGAAGTTTATATCCAAAGCCAAGAGTTCACAAAACTAGCTCATTGTTTCAATGTAAAGAACAACACCCTAGGGACAAACAGTAATCGTATAATTCTGATGGAAAGAATCTAGGAGAAAGACTATGAAGATTACGCCCTTAGATATTTATCAAAGAGAGTTTGCAAAAAAGAAAATTGGCGGGTTAGATGACACGGAAGTTTATGGCTTTTTAAAAAAGATTGGAAGGGAATACGAAAGCCTTTACACCGAAAACAAGGCTCTTAAAGAGCAGGTTGACCGCTTGACCGCCCAAATGAAGGATTATCTCGAATTGGAAAAAACATTGAAGCAGACTTTGATTTCGGCGCAAAAAGCTTCCGGGGACTTGAAGCGTAGCGCAGAAAAGGAATCCGAACTTATGTTGAAGGAAGCTGAAATGCAGGGCGAGCGGATTATTGAGGAAGCCCGTTCCGAAGCCGAAAGCGTATCAAAGGATATTCGCGAGTTAAAAAAGCAAAAGCGATTGTTAAAAATAGAGTTGAAGACAATCTTGGAATCTTACATGAGTATGTTGGATGAAGAACCCCCCATTTCCTTTCGGGCATCTCCACAGCCTGTCGATTCAAATGCAGTAATGAGCGTTCCAGCTCAGGGTAATTGAAAATCGAGCAAATTTCAGATTTTAGGTCGAGATTTCATTCCCCACCAAAAAAAAATCAAAAAAATTGCGAATAAATTTGGAAGGTTATTGAAATAGGGAAACATTCATGACAAAATACAGTTTAATTATGAAAGGAACTTTTTTGAAATATAGAGGCAAGATTTTTCATTGAGGTTTGAGATCGAATGAATTTTCTTTGCCTGAAGCCCGTTAATGATGGCATACGATTTTCTGTTTATGCTGTTCCCAAAGCCTCAAAAACAGAAATTGTTGACTTAATGGGGGATAGATGTAAAATAAGGGTCAAAGCGCCCCCGGTTGATGGTAAAGCAAATGAGACGTTGGAGGTTTTTCTTGCAAAGTTGTTTCTTGTGGCAAGGCGCCAGGTTGTTTTAGAAAATGGCGCGCAAAGCAAAAGAAAAAATTACTTACTTAAAGGAGTAACTTTGGAATTTGCCCAAGGTATCCTTCAACGTGAAATAGTGTGAAAAGAGTTAATTTAAGGAGTTGCAATGAAAATTAAACATTGGCTTTGGCTATTGTGGGGAGCTTTAGTAATTTCAATGGTTCTTAAGAGAGAATTAGACACTTATGCAATTGTTACCCTAATCATGGTACCTATCCTTATAGAGTTTTTAGAGCTTCACGAAGAAGTAGGTGGTGTCAGAGAAGAGGTTAAGGTTCAGCGAAAGTTCATTTTGGATCGCTATGCCCTTCTTACCGAGAGAATTTCTGATTTATCCTCCCAATTTGAGAAAAAAATGGTTGTAGATTTTGCCGAGTTCGCAAAAAACAATCCCCCATCTACTCCGAGCCTTGAAAACTTGGATTTTTTGCGTAGAAAGAAGAAGAAGAAGAAGAAATTCCCGGAACCTCCAACTTCTGAATCCTCAGCGATTTCTGTGGCCCAACCGGAGCAATCCTCGCTAAAGGGCGAGGAAGATTTGCCCAAAGAGGGTTTGTCTCTAACCTCAGTCGAGAAAACAGATAAGGTTTCCCCTCCCTCCGAATTGCCCAAAACTTAGGGGTTTTCTTGCAGTATCTCGGTGAGCACCACTGACAGCTCAAAGTGCTTCACACCGACGCTGATCCCTGCTAACCCGTAGCCGAATTCAGCAATTCTCTATTTTAGTAGGGATCGTGAGTTTCAAGCGTTATAATTTTATTTTTGGGTAGTTTGACAATAGTAAAGTTCGAAGACCCTACCCCGCATCATTCCGGCTGTGCGCCCCGGGCGAAAGCCGGAACCCAGAACCTTAACTCTGGATATCGGCATTTGCCGGTATGACGAGGAGTAGTTTTCAAACCTCTTTTGGCAGAGTTTATTCGGGCTCTGCCAGCGATCATCCAGACCGGGCAAAACGGAATGCCTCTCAAATGCGTCGCGGTTATCAAATGGAGAATTACCGCAATCTTATGCAGGGAAGGAGTGAAATAATCGAACTTTTTTGAAAAAATTGTGTATCGCACCCTCGTAAACCAGCATGAATTCAATACCAATTTTGTACCAGATTCGCAAATTTTATTTTTTTCACACCTTCAGGGCAAACGCACTAAAATTCTTCTAAGCGATTGCTTCAACTTTGAATTTTTAAATCTAAATCAAAACGCAAAATTTAAAAA
>JACPTH010000291.1 GCA_016192885.1 bacterium
ACGGATTTTTGGCCATGAATAACTCTTCGAGACTTAGAACTCCGAGATTATCCGACCCTTATTCAGTGGGTCCGGTCACGAGGGTAATGCGAAGGGAAGCTTAAATTATACAATTTGGTTGTTCCGACTTCTTTGCTCTGTTTTTTTATAAGCATTCAGCTATCATTTGAGACCCCCTTCAACATTTCAAATTTCTTTGGATTCTTAAAACGCCTTACTCAGTGCTTTAGCTGATGGCTGAATGCTTGCGTTTTTTCATTCATTTTAATTGTTCAAGAAATCTTTCCGCTTCGACGAGCACTTTATCTCCGTCCGTTTCTTTGAGAGAGAAATAAATTCCCATCGCATCGCTCGGGAAAACTGAAACCCTCTTAAAGAATTTTACGCGTGACTCCATTACGTTTTCTACCGTGGGGCCATGGTTAGCCGCGCATTCGAAACGTAATCTATTTGACTGCCGAGTAACCTTTATTATTCCCGCATTCGATGCCAGGATTCTCAACTTAGCTACTTGAAAAACCCTCTTTGCCTCTAATGGCAACTCTCCAAATCGATCTTCGCATTCCATTCGAACGGCTTCAAGAGTTGTGACGCTTGTCGTACGCGCTAATCGTGTGTACATGTCAATTCGCGCTTCGTCTTCCGGAATGTAAGCTCTTGGAAAAAGGGCGGAAATCGGGATCTCTATGCAAGATTCTATGGGGCTAGGAGAGAATTGTCCCTTGGCTTTTTTCACCGCCTCCTCTAACAGTTCAACGTACAAGGAAAATCCGACCGCGGCGATATGGCCGCTCTGCTCCATTCCGAGAAGATTTCCCGCCCCCCGAATTTGCAAATCCCTTAGCGCGATTTTAAATCCCGAGCCGAGAGCCGTGTGTTCTTCGATCGTTTGAAGGCGCTGATGAGCCTCTTCGGTCAGTCGCCGACCTTTTGAGTAGAAGATGTAAGCCCAAGCCTGGCGGGTTGACCGGCCTACCCGTCCGCGAAGTTGGTATAATTGGGAAAGTCCAAGGCGCTCGGCTTCTTCAATAATGATGGTATTGACATTTGGAATATCCAGGCCGGATTCAATGATTGTTGTACAAAGAAGAATATCATGTTCATGTCGCATGAAAGCCAACATGATGTTCTCTAATAATTCTTCGGCCATTTGACCGTGCGCGACAACTATGCGAACCTCCGGGACCAACTCGCGAAGGAATGCCGCCCTTTGATCAATCCGCTCTACTCGGTTGAAAACATAGAAAACTTGCCCGCCTCGTTTCAATTCTTCCAGGATTGCCCTTTTTGCCCATGCGGAATCAAAGGGGGCAACATAGGTATGAACGGGCAATCTTGAATCCGGCGGAGTATTAATTACGCTAATTTGTCGAATTCCGGAAAGGGCCATATGGAGAGTTCGAGGTATTGGCGTGGCCGTCATCGATAGAACATCGATAGTGGTTCGAAGCTCTTTTAATCGTTCCTTGTGCTTAACCCCAAATCTATGTTCCTCGTCTACGATTAGCAAGCCTAATTCCTGAAAATGAACATCAAAGGATAGAATTCGGTGCGTTCCGATCAACACATCGACTTTCCCCAATTTTGTCCGATTCAAAATGGCTTTTTGTTCAGAATTGCTTCTTAATCTGGAAAGCATTTCCACTTTTAAGGGAAAATCCTTAAGTCGGGAAGAAAATGTTTGGAAGTGTTGAAAGGCAAGAATGGTAGTTGGTACAAGAATCGCGACTTGCTTACCTGAACAAACGGCCTTAAACGCCGCTCTAATCGCAACCTCCGTTTTGCCGTAACCGACATCGCCGCAGATAAGGCGATCCATCGATAAGTCTGACTCCATGTCCTTTTTCGTTTCCGTAATTGCTTTTAATTGGTCGGGCGTTTCAATAAATGGGAAACAACTTTCCATCGTTTGCTGAAGTTCCGAATCTGGGAAAAAAGAAAAACCTTTATTTGTCTGACGTTTCGCGTAAAGTTCGAGAAGTTCCTTTGCGATTAACTCTACGTTTTTCTTGACCCGCTGTTTTTGAGCGCTCCATACTTTTGAATTAAGGCTATGAAGAGATGGGCGATATCCTTCCATACCCAAATACTTTTGAACTTTGTGAACCTGGTCGGTCGGAACATAAAGCTTATCCTCGCCCGCGTAGTTGAGAAGCAAGTATTCTCGTTGGTTTCCCGCCGCGGTCATTACTTGTGTCCCTGCAAATTCGGCAATCCCATAATCAGAATGGACCACGAAATCTCCAGGAACCAGCATTGAAAGGAGATCAACAGCGGAATCATGCGTCTGCTTGATCTGGGATTCTTTGGCGGTTTTTACGTTACCAAAAAGGTCTTCTTCTCCTAAAATCACTAACCTATTTTC
>JACPTH010000027.1 GCA_016192885.1 bacterium
TAGTTTCCCGAGGAAAAGCATTCACTTTCGCTCATTGGGAAGGAGCGGTCATTGAGCGCAATCGTTCAAATTTACGAACCCGCTTGGTTAGATGGCTTCCGGATGGAATTCGATTGGTTGCAATTGGCGATGACGGAAATGAGGAAGCCATCGTGGTTATCCACGGTAACGGCTTCGAAGAAAGAATTGAGCATTTGGATATCGGCCGTCCGGTCGAGCTTGTACCGTCCCCG
Organism: bacterium; assembly: GCA_016192885.1. GTDB lineage: Bacteria > Muiribacteriota > Ozemobacteria > Ozemobacterales > Ozemobacteraceae > JACPTH01. Next base: position 234 of record JACPTH010000027.1, read on the forward strand.
AAGGATGATTTAATTGTACTTTCTAATCACCGCTTCGAGCTAATTTTAATCGATCTAAAACGGAAAAAGGCTTCAATCATCGACAAGCATCCATACGAGCCGACTTTTGGAGCGGTATTTTCACCCGACGGATGTTGGGTTGCCTATCATCTCGTGAAATCACCGCACACATCCGTTATTAAATTGCTTGAGGTTTCTTCCCGAAAAACTCGCGAAATTACCGGGGGAGAATTTCGAGATCATTCTCCCGCGTTCGACCCGGATGGGAAGTATCTTTTTTTCCTTTCTCATCGCGATTTTGATCCGGTGTACGATACCCAATTATTTGACCTTTCCTTCCCTCGCAGCATGCGCCCATGTTTGGTTACTTTGCGAAAAGATGTTCCATCTCCCTTCGTTCCCCTGCCGCGCCCCCCCGGAGGAAAAACCGGCGAAAACCACGCTGAAAATTCAGCCCGCAAAAAAAGCGAGAAGCCTAAACCAATAGTTATCGACTTCGATAGAATTCAAGACAGAGTTCTTGCGTTTCCGGTATCGGATGGTTGCTATGGGAAAATTTCAGGATTGCCGGGAGGAAAAGTAGTTTGGTCTTCATTCCCGATTGAGGGCTCTCTGAAAAAAAATTGGTTCGACGTTGAAACGGATGGAAAAGGAAACCTGGAAAAATATGACTTTGAGGAACTTCGCCGGGAAACGCTTTTTTCAGGTATTTCCACATTTTCCCTTAGCCAAGACTCAAAAACTATGTTGGTGCGATACGGAAATAAATTGCGGGTCCTAAAGGCGGGCGAAAAACCGGATGAAAAGTTTGAAAAAGAGCCTCCGAATCGGAAAAACGGTTGGCTTGATCTTTCGCGGTTAAGCGTTGAGGTGGATCCGGCCGGCGAGTGGCGCCAGATTTTTAGGCAAGCCTGGCGTTTACAACGCGATAATTTTTGGACCCATAATTTATCAGGTGTCGATTGGGAGCTAGTTTTCAAGAGATATTACCCGTTTCTGGAAAAAATTGCGTCCCGATCGGAACTTTCAGACCTTATTTGGGAAATGCAAGGCGAGCTTGGAACCTCGCACGCATACGAAATCGGCGGTGATTATCGTTCGGAACCTAATTTTTCCCAAGGGTTCCTTGGAGCCGACTTGAGTTTCGACCCTAAGAAAAAAAAATGGAATATTGCCCACATTGTTCGCGGCGACGGCTGGGAAGAAGGTCGCGACTCCCCTTTAAACGCTCCGGGTTTGCAAATTTCGGAAGGAACATTGTTGGTCTCCGTGAATGGAATCCCTTTAAATCAGCGGAATTCCCCTTACGAATTGTTTATGAATCGGGCGAATCGGGAAGTCAACCTCGAAATTATTAACCCGGGAAAGAAAGCGACCCGTTCCGTGGTGGTAAAGCTTCTTTCGGACGAGACAAAAGCGAGATATCGAGAATGGGTTAGAAAAAATAGGGAAAAGGTACATTCCCTTTCAAAAGGGCGGGTAGGTTATGTGCATATTCCGGATATGGGGGCAATCGGATATTCGGAATTCCACAGGGCATATTTGGCCGAAGTTGAGCACGAAGGGTTATTGATCGATGTCCGCTGCAATGGCGGGGGACATGTTTCCCAGCTTATTTTAGAAAAACTGGCGCGGAAAAGAGTGGGTTATTGCGTAAGCCGATGGAACCCTCCTGAAGCTTATCCGACTGATTCTCCAAGAGGGCCTATTGTCGCCCTAACCGATGAACAGGCCGGTCGCTTGTTGGAAAGCGAACTTGGGGCGGGGTAATTGGAATCGGAGTTAAGCAATTTCTAATTGACGGTGGATTAACTACCCAACCTGAATATTCATTTTGGTTTTCCGATGTGGGGTGGGGAGTCGAAAACTATGGAACCGACCCGGATATTGAAGTCGATAATCGACCCCAGGACTTCGCTTCAGGCCAAGACCCGCAATTGGAAAGGGCTTTGGAGGAAGTAATAAAGCTTTTGAAAAGAAACCCTCCTACTTTGCCGGATTTCTCGAAAAAACCCCACAAACCTCTTCCGTCATAAATCCGGGTAATCAAAGGAAATAGGAAAAAATGATTGTGTGCTTTGCACGAATTCCTAACCACTCTCCAATCATTCTTCCTAATGTTAGGCAAAAGTGATAAAATTAATTGCTATAGAACACCTAAAATGGCAAATAAATCAGGTTTTTTGAAAGCGAGTAACCAAAATTCGATGCGCTTTAATTTAAGGAAATGGTTTTTATCCTGGGCACTTTTGTTTGCGTCGATTTCCGCTTTTTTATGCCATGGTTGCGGTTGCGAGAAGAGATCCTCGAATTCCACCGGACCGACTGACGATAAGAGCCAAACAAACCTCTCAAGAGGAGTTGAAAAAGGTTCCGGCTCGAAGGAGACTCCGATTCTTGGTTACAATGCTTTCCCATGGCTTCTTTCAGGCAAAACTTCGGATGGAAGGCAAGTTTCTCAGGCATCCAAGAATACTGCCATGCTTCCAAATGAGGGATTCAATCAAAAATATTCTGATGCGCTTAAACTAATGGAAGACGAGAAATTGACCAATGCGGTGGAGTTGTTTGAGGATATTGTAAAATCCTATCCTGGTTCTGACGAGGCAAGTTTGGCTTCCTATCGAATAGCTCAGATTCATTTTAGAAACAAAGCCAATTCAGCCGCGCTTGCGGTTTATAAGGAAATAGTTGAAAAATACCCTCACTCGCCGGTTTCCGAAAATGCCAGAGCTGCGATCAAATATTTGGAAACATTTGAAAAACACGAGAAAGCCTATATTTCTCCTGATGTTGAAGATAGAAAGCGTAGAGGAAGATGAAAAATAAAAACGCTTTTTCAATGATCGAAATAATGGTGGCGGTATTGATAATCGGGGTCGGGGTCGTTCCGGTAGTGACTCTGTTTCTTTCAAGTTCCAGGACCGTTGAAAAAGGAGGAGCTCTCTTAGAGGCAACCATAGCTTGTCAAAACATTCTTGACCGGGCGAAGAGTGATTCATTTCTTTGGGGGAACATTCCAATGGTTATTCCGTTCCCAAACCAAAAGTACCCGGAGTTTTCCCTTCCGGCTTTTTTCGCCAATAAATATAAGGCTTCCGGAACCCTCCAATTAGAATTGGCCAAAGGCCATACGATCCTTGGAACCGGAGCGAACGAACAAAACCTTGCCCAAATAACTGTTACAATAAACTGGATTGAAAATGAGCGTCCCCGATCTTGTAGACTTGTGACTTTTAAAGCCAATACCAACAGTTTTGACCTAAAAACCTCCAACAGATTTTACTAAATTCAGCAAATTTACCAAAACCTCATTAAAATAGAAAGAGAGAGGGTGTTTTTATTGAATTACAACTGTTCGAGTGAAAGACCCGTAATTGTTCTAAAATCGCGAGGTTTTACTATCTTGGAGCTAATTATAGGCGCGGGAATTGCCGCACTGATTGGGCTTGTCCTTATGACCGTTTTTCGAAGTAACTTGATTAGTTGGAGATGGGGTCAAAAACATATGGAGTTTAATCAAAAGGTTCAACTTGCGATGAAGCAAGTTTTTACGGATATTAAAAACGTAAATCCGGTTCTGAGCTTGGATGCGAACTACAATCTTTGGTTCGCAGGGGAAAAAGGGGGAGATTTACTCCCAAATTTAGTTAGAATAATCAACTCAGACAACGACCTTAATAATGGCGGTGAAGAACTTTTGCTAATCCAATCAGGCTTCTCCAACCCAGGGGAGATAACTTCAATTAAACTCATGCTCGAAAACGGGGCTTTAATCAGGGAAACAACCGACAAAAATGGAAATAGAAAGCGTGCCGTGGTTTCAAACAAAGTGAATGATTTGCATTTTTCGCGTAATTCCCTCGATATCAACGAAGTTAGGGTTTCGATGATAATTACTGATGATAACAACCCTGATTTAAAAGAAAACCTTTCTTTCGCGGTTCATTTAGACACCGACTTAACGTGCGTTCTAATGCAATAAATAAATTTGAAAAAAATGGAAGGGATTTTTAGAGACTTGCTATTCATTAACAAAAAAGGTTTTATCTCAATTGTCGCTTTCATAATTCTCTTAATCCTTGGAATTTTTGGAATCGGCTATTGGAGCGCATCCAGATTGGCGACAGACATGATCGTTAAGGAGTCTCATCGAATCAAGGCAAGGAATCTTGCCCAAGCTGGGATTGAGAAAGTTTTGATTAATATTGTGAATCAGTATCGTCTAGGAAATACCGACATGACCTACCCTCCCGGAAAAGAAAAGGCTACCGCAAAGGAATATTCCGTTGATTATGGCGATGGCAAATATTGGGTTGAATCTGTTTCACCTTATTCGCCCCCTAAATCAGGGAAAACGTTACAAAATTCTCCATATTTCAAAAACAAAATTCGTATAGGAACATACGATGTTTGGAACATAGTAGCAATGGGTGAAGTTCCTAACAGTAACACAACTGCGAGGGTCGAAACACTAGTTAAGGTGATAAAACTTACCACCCAATATTGACTATATCATTTTTTAGATAAATTTATCATATTTAGGAAGTAATATGAGAAATTTTGTGATATTTTTTAAAAAAAAGTTAATCCTTGTATTTCTGTTTTCTTTTTCCACCCTTTTTGCTCAAGCCCCAAATTTCCAGGGGTTTTCGTCAAAGGTTACCGGGGATATCTACGGACAGGTTAAGGTCATCAACGACATTGACGGAGACGGAAAAAAAGACATGGTTTTTGGCGCGACCGACGGCCAGATCCATATTTGGTCAAGCCGCGGAAAGGAAGTAATGGCGGGGTTGTGGCCGAAACATACCGGAGGCCCGGTAATGGCGGATGTTGCCGTAGCCGACCTTGACGGAGATAACGTAGAAGAGATAATTGCAGGTTCATACGATGGGGTCGTTTACGGATTAAATATTTGGGGAAAGGAACTTTGGACGGTTGATACTCGCGGAACAATTCAGTTATCCGGCCCTGAAGTTTCCGATGTAGATTCCTCGGGAATTCTAAACGTTTTTGTCGGTTCCCACGCGGGTAAAGTTTCTAGAATTGATAATCAAGGTCGGTTAGTTTGGGAAGTTCCGGTAGGCACCAAGGTTTCCTCAAAAGTCGTAATCTCCGATATAGACGGCGATGGACGAGTGGTCAATAGTGCTATTGAACTCTCCGCCCTGGAATCCGAAC
>JACPTH010000292.1:0-4056 GCA_016192885.1 bacterium
TTCTTCGAGCTCGAAAAACTTAATTTTAAAAGGTAAATCTAATTCACCTCCAAAGAAACGAAAAAAAACTCTCTCAAAAATCGCATCTCCTACCCAATTTCTGGTATCTAAGGCCAGCGACACAAAAAGTTTAAAGGAAAGGAAAAAACTTGGCCCATTAATTTCTTCGAACGAAAGTGACCGAAGCTCAACCGAAGTTCAACGGAGCTTAATTTCTTCCAAGAGTTCCGACTTGATTTCTTCCGTCTTTGACCAAAGTGATTTTAGAAAGCTAAAGAGAATGGAGCTGAAGATTTCTTCATCTTCGCCGAATCTTTCCGACGTTAAAGCGAATTCGATCGAGCAATTGTACAAGGATGAATCCAAACCTGGAATTCCGAAATCAGAGATTGCATCAGCCCAGGTATCAACTCTAAGCGTTCCAATTTCCCCGGCACCGCCCATTTCTGGGTTGATTTCAAGTGATTCGCAAACATCTACTCCATCGAAAGACCTTCAATCGGCGGAATCCCCGAAGAATGCTGTTTCCAGCAATTCACTGGAAGTTGAAGCCTTATTGTCAAAGTTAGAAATCTTTAAAAAGGAAAACAAACCAAATGAAATCATAGGTTTAATAAATGAACACCCTGAGCTTTCGGATAACATTCAGGCACAAGAGTTTTTTATCGAGAGCCTTTTGAAGCAAAGCCAGGTTAACACCATCAACGTGAAGCGCGCGGCGGACAATCTTTTTCAAAAAGATCAAAAAAATGCTTTAGCAAATTTGGGAATGGGTTATTATTATGTTTATTCAAAGAAACCGGATCTTGGCAAAGCCATTTCTTTCCTGCGAACTGCGTCTTCGGTAAAAAACCCTCCTGAAGGAGCATCTGCATTGTATTGGAAGGCAGTTTTTAAAAAATGGTGGTTAATTTTGCTTGTTTTCCTCGCGGGTTTAATCGCAGCAGGCGATTTTATCAGAAAAAAACTTGCGGAAAAATCGGCTCTTTCAAAGATGGGTCTTCCCGAACCGATTGACAGTATCCAGGGCGTCTTGCCGGAACCCATACCCGAAGCATTCTTACCCAAAATAATAAAAAAGGTCAGGAGTCTTTTTTCCAGGCGATCAGTTGTTCAAGAAGGTCAAGCCATTATTTCGGAATTGCCCACTGAAAGCGCGAAAAAAGAGACTCAAATAGAGCAAAACAGCCCTATTTCTCAGTCTTCTGACGCGGTAAAACCACAATAATTTGCAATTTCAAAAAAAATGAAAAATAAAATTAAGGTAATTCCACTTTCTCCCCTGGCTTGGATGGTAATTCCGACAACCCTTGTTTTGTTGCCGTTGCTAATTTTGTATCGCCAAACGCTTTCACTATTCGAATCAGAATTTGAACAGGCGAAAAGTGAGATAAAAAATAAATTGGAGTGGAATTTATCTAAGGCCGCCACGGAGGTTGAACCAAAAATCCAGTTTAAATGGCTCTCGGACCAATTTTTTGACCGAAGTATAATGCACATCGATCCCAAGTTCCGACGGAAAGTAGTAAAGAATCTCCGTAAATGGTTACCAGGGGTTAAAGTCATATTTTTTGATGAAAATTTCAAAGTAGATTGGGGGAAAAGCGATTCCCTCGAGGCAAGACGGCCATATGAAAATTTATTGGGAGCATTTTCAGTTAGCCGAGATGATGAAAAAAAAGACAAAAATTTAAGGGAAGTCTTTCTGCAAGACCTGCCAAGATGGTTTGGCGAAATCGCTCCAGTGCGGGATGTTATTCGAAACCAAAGGTTGATTTGCCGGTTAGAAAATGGTCCGGGAAAACCTGCATGGGTAGTTTGGGACATGGCAACCAACGGAAGTATAAAGAAAGATAAAAATGAGCCTAAGAAAGATATTGGGGGTGTAATTTTAGTTCTAGAATTGGGAAGTATCCCCGTGGATTTCGGCTTAAAATGCTTTGATTACAGGCATAGAAATAAGATGAAGCAGGAAGGAATTGAAATCGGTTGGCTATGGAAATCGGGGAAACGTTGTCCTTCAAAACTGACTTCTTTTTTTTCCAATAACAAAACCGGTTTTTGGGAATTAACCCTAAAAGAGTCTTCGGGAGATTTTGAAGACGAAAACAGCGGAATAATGCTATTGAATAAATCTCTCGAAGCAGGTCAGGTTTTGTTTGCAGCAGCTTCGGTTAAGCAGTTGAAATTTAATTTCAAGCAAAAGATTGTTAAATTTAGGATTTTAATCATTGGAATCATTATGGTTCCTTTATTGTTGGTCATTTTTTTCCGTCATAATCAGGGGATTTCACTTAGTTTAAAGTGGCAGGTAGTCGGATTATTTTTGTTCGCGATCGGCGTTCCAACCATCGCCACTTTTCAATTCAGCAATGACAGAGTCGTCGATCACAGGTTGGTCGCGGAACAAAAGGCGTTTCAAAAATTGGAAAACCTCACCGAAATGGTGGTTAACAACGTTCAAAACGGCAAAGATAATCTTCAAAAGCATTGCGAAGAATTTTGCGAACTTTTGCTTAAATCCGGTTTTAATCTTTTTAAAATGACCTCCGAAGAAAAGGTGAAACTTAGAGAAATTCTTGATGGGCCTTTTGACAAAATTGGAGGAACCCATCTTTTTGTAATCGACGAGTCGGGAAAGATTGTTTTCGATCGTTGCCGAGACGAACCGGAGGGAAAGAACCTAGAACCTTTAGTTGGTTCGTTGGCAAAAATCAAGTTGAAATCCTCCGGGAGGGAAACCACCCAGAAATCAAATCAAATAGATTTAATTGACCTTCTTCTTGAGCAAACCGGAGGAGTTTACGGCGACATTAAACGCACTCTTGAATTAGATAGAAAAGTTTTCGATATAAAAGCTCTGAATCAAAGTCTTTACCTTTTTGAGGATATTGTTAAACCTAACCCCGATAAAGATAAGTTCCTTGTTTTTACCGTTGTTTGCAGGGAGAAACACTTTGAAGAAAAGTACCTCACATACATTATCAACCAACTTTTCGAACAAGGAAAACTTTCGGGAGGAATTGAAATGTTTGGAATAACATTGACTCAACGCTCAAAAAGATGGTTCATCCCCTTCGAAGGCTCTATGGCACGATATAATGGAGATGATTGGGAGGAATTCCGGGATGAGTTGATCACCAGGGCATCTCAAACGACCAGGGAGGGGCTTAAAGTTAAGGAGCACATACTGTACAAGGGGCGCCATTATCTATTCATGAGTCAGCAGATCAAAAAAATCAGCCAACATATTCTTTTACTTTTATATGATTATGCCAACGTTGAAAATGAAATTAGGCAATTGCAAACTGAAACTCATGGAATTTTGGGGCTTTCCTTGATTATCGCTTTAGTTATGGGAGGAATCTTATCTCGGAGCATTTTACTTCCGTTAAGTAAACTTCGCAGCGGCGTTAGACTGATATCTTCCAGGGAGTACGACACGAGCATTGAAATGCCCGGGAAAGATGAGCTTGTTGAATTGTCCGAATCTTTTAACGAGATGGCAAACGGGTTATGGGAACGCGAAAAAATGATGACCTATCTTTCCCAGGGGGCATTAGAAGCGGTAAAAAAAGGCGGAGACCTCCAAATGGGGGGCAGGAAAATCTTTGCCTCGGTTTTGTTTTCAGACATTCGAAGTTTTACGACAATTTCAGAATCCTCCTCCCCTGAAAAAGTCGTACAAATGCTTAACGAATATTTCACGAGAATGGCATTTGTAGTAAAGGAACATTCCGGCGACATCGATAAATTCATTGGCGATGCCATCATGGCGGTATTCAAACCCGCCGTCGAGACCGCTATTCAACCCAAGGAACTTGCTTCCAACGCGGTTAAATGCGGCCTTGCAATGATGGATGCCCTAAGAGAGTTTAACCTTGAGCGGCAGCAGAAAGGACTGTTCGGCATTGGAATCGGAGTCGGAATTAATTCCGGCGAATTAATTGCCGGAAACATTGGAGCCCCCGGCCGAATGGATCACACCGTAATAGGCGACACCGTAAATTTGGCATCAAGACTTGAAGGGATGAGCAAGCATGGAAAGTTTTCCCA
>JACPTH010000292.1:4066-5369 GCA_016192885.1 bacterium
CATCAGCAGCTCTACATACGATTTGTTAAAGGACCAGGTAGATGTTGAAAAATTGGCCGAAAGCTCGGTGAAAGGAAAGACTCAAGCGGTGGAAATGTTTGAAGTGATAAGATGGCGGGGGATGTGAAACGGTGATTATTTTAGGAATAAACTGCGTTTATCATGAGTCTTCCGCAGCCCTTCTACTTGACGGCAAACTTTCTTTTTTTGTCGAGGAAGAGCGAATTAATCGAATAAAGCATGGAAAACCTTCGAAGGTTAACAACCCCCATCTTCTGCCTATGAATGCAATTTCCGAATGTCTTAAGTTCGCGAACATCACTCTTGATGACGTCGATTTTATCGGTTTTTCGTTTGATAATGGGGGAAGACTTCAAAACATCGGGGTTGACACTTGTACAGAACCCGGAGAATGGGGAACAAAAGAAGGTGAAGAGACATTTCATTCTCTCCTAGTCCAAATTCCGGCGATTCTTCAAGGTCTTGGCAAAAAGCCTTTGGGAAAGCGTTTTAAATGGGTCCCTCATCATATTTCCCATTCCGCGGGGGCATTTCTTTGTTCACCCTTCGAAAATGCGCTGATTTTTGCAATTGACGGTATCGGCGAGTTTGACAGTTTGATGATGTGCGAAGGAAGCGTTAACTCGATAAAACCTTTCTACACCCTCCCCTACCCTCATAGCCTTGGTTTCTTATGGGAAAAGATAAGCAAGTTTTTAGGGTTTTCAGAGTATGATTGTTGCAAAGTCATGGGACTGAGCAGTTATGGAGACCCTTCTCGCTTCAAGAACGAATTTCAAAAATTGGCATTTTGGGTCGAAGAAAGCGGCTTTTTTGTAGACTTAGAATTCGCGCAATTTCGTTGCTCCCAGTTCGGAAATTTGGAAAAATTGTTCGGGCCTTGCCGAAGGGAAAATGAGAAAATCGAAGAGAGGCATTCAGACATCGCGGCGGCTCTACAGAATTTTACTCAAGAAGCGGTGATTCGGCTTTGCAGATTGGGGAAAAAAAGAGCGAATTCAAAAACCCTTTGCCTTGCGGGCGGTGTGGCATTAAACTGCGTAATGAACGGATTCCTTGAAAGATCGGAAGAATTCAATCAAATTTATGTACAACCCTCGGCCAACGACGCCGGCACCGCCTTGGGCGCGGCCCTATATATTTGGAATATCGAGCAATCGCGTGAAAGAAATTTCGTATTAGATCACACTTACTGGGGCCCGGAATATTCAACCAAGGAAATAGAATCAGTCCTGGTACAACGGGGCTTTAGATACAAATGCCTTGATGACCCTAGTAAAAC
>JACPTH010000281.1 GCA_016192885.1 bacterium
TAGAGTAGGCCTTTGTAGATGTGGCAATTTGTTTAATGTTAATATTGTAAGTACCAACTTCAGCCGCCGTAGTTGCGACTCCGGAAACTATTTTCGAATCGGAAGAGTCAACCTTCTTTGTGTTGAAGGTCTTTGAAAAGGTCAGGTCGGTCGCTCTGCTCTGAAGTTCGAAAACTTTTAAGTTAACGTCTTGCAAAAGCGTTTTTTGGAAATTCAGGGTGTCGCGCTTAGCTTGAATCCGAGTGAGAGGAACCCTCTCGATAGCCATGAATTTATCAATCAGACCTTGGGTATCCAATCCTGATGCTAGCCCCCCAACCCACATCCCGTTTCTTACGCTGCTTACCATAACAAATCCCCTACTTTCAACCCTAAAATTCTACCATACCATTCGGCCAAATTCACACATTGGATAACTATTTTCGCAACAAAAATCACCTGGGCATTCGAAAACACCCACTCTTTTAAATTCCTTCGCTTCAGAAAAAATATTCTTCCGAACGCCAAAATAGAACAACCTCATCAAGCAACTAATGCAAAGGAGTCTTCAATTATTCCGTGCTTGAAGCTTTTAGTTTCCTGCCAGTTTATTCCTAAATTAATATTCTATGTTTCTTTGGAGAATTTTCTGCCTCCTCTTTCAGACGTCTTCTGAAATTTAAGCTTTCCTGTCAAAAATCATCCCAAGATAGTTTTTCATTCTTGATACAAAATCAAGGATTTCTTTTGCCGGAATTTCGCGAATCACTTTATCGGTGTTGCTATCGACCACCGAAACAATGGCCTCCCTGGTCTTGTCATGGACCTGAAATCTAAGGGATCGATCAAAAATAAGCGCGGTTTTGTTTAACTGATCGACCGCCTTCTCGAGGGTATTGTGGAGTTTTTCAGGATCCTTCTGCTCAGCCTCATTTCGAATCGCCTCTTGTTCAACGGGATTCGCCACTTTTTGCGGAGCCGGAACAAATGTTGGTTCCTGGGCTGGGTCAACCTCGCCGGTCGGGGTGAACCCTGAGATGTTTACCGGAGACGACATTGGAATTGAATTGTTTAAATCAGTATTGATCTTCACATGATTACCTCCATGTGTATTTTTTATTCTTCCCCCCTCCCCCAAAGCCCCAAAACCTGGGGCTTTGTTGCCTCATTTCCTCCGTGAATAGAGGTAGAAAGGGAGACCTATTACCCGAGTTTAACCGAAGTTTTACCTAAGTAGTTGAAGAACCCCTTGAGGAATCAGATTGGCTTGAGCCATCATTGCCGTACCTGATTGACTGATGATCTGATTACGAGTGAACTCCACCATTTCTAACGCCATATCCGTATCGCGGATTCTGGATTCAGAAGCGGTCAGATTGGAATAAGTGGTTCGCAAATTGTTTACGGTGTGCTCCAACCTGTTTTGGAATGCCCCAAGTTTTGAGCGTTCACTTGAAACCCTATCGATTGCCGTATTGATTGTAGTAATCGCTTCCTGAGCGCCTTTTGTGGTCGTAAGATCAAGATTGGAAATCCCAAGAGCATCTGAACTCATATCTTGGAACCCAATTTGCATGAATTGCCCTTGGTCGGTGCCAATTTGATATTGCGGTTGGTTGTTAGCGATATGAATCCTAAATGACCCGTCACCCGATCCGTAGCGGCTTCCGGAACTAAGACCCAAGTTTGAATTTAGGTTTTTATAGGTTGGCGCTGAAGCTATCCAAACATCCTTTCCGGATGATGAACTTAAAAACCTTAACTGATTCCCGGAAGTCAAAGTAGCCTGAGCATTTACTCTGGCCGTAGCCAAACCGGAATTGAGAATATCCACGAACGACAATGCGTTAATGAAAGTATCCCCAACGCTTATTGTTGCGGCAGACGTGATTACAGCGGTATATATGTTGCCGTCTTGGTCGGCAACCCTGAACGAGATTGTCCCGGCGGCGGAATCATTTCCGATAAAGAACCCATTAATGGAGAAGCTTGAATCGCGTTCAAAGAATGGCGAGGCGGCGACACCGCCCGTCCCATTGGTGGTTGTCGTAGGCATGACATTCAGGCGTGAAACCACCGTTTGGCTGCCCCCCGCATCCGATATCGTGAAGTTGCTTCTTTGGCCTGATTCCGTAGATCTGAAACCAAGTATTCCGTTTGAATTGTACGCCCTGACCGTAACAACCGCGCTGACAGAAGCTTCAGGAGTCGCCTCAATGGTGTTATTAATGACGGAAACGAGGTTGTCCACGGAATTATAGGTTAAAGCAAGGCTTATTGTCGCGGAAACTCCGTGCTCGTCGGTGATCCCAATCATCGTATCA
>JACPTH010000282.1 GCA_016192885.1 bacterium
GCCATTGATGCGAGTTTCAGAGGTTGAAAAGTGCAATATAGGGTATTTTTTCACAGCTTCTGACCGCTGATAGCTGAAGGCTTCCCAATTGTTTATTGAAGGTTGAAGAGAAAATAGATACCTTCAAGGAATAGTTTCAATTTCTAAAATGAGGGGGGCGTTTCTAACAAGTTCAAACCCTGTAATTTCTAACTCCTCTGGGAATGCTTTCCCTCGTACAATTGAAAAGGTTCCTCCCCTCAAGGAAAAAGATCGTCTTAATTTTCGCACCGTACCAATGATTTCCAAAGTTCCGTTCCTTTTCCAAAAATCGGAATTTATGGAAAACGGGAAAGCGTCATCATCCGATTTTGGGCTCCTAAAAAGCGAACTAACCCAGGGAAGATTGGCTCCAAGCTCCCAATTTGAGAAGGGTCTTAATGACTGAAGGTCAGGGGAAAAAACCGGATCAACAAGCATAAACTTTGAGGCAATTTCCAAAGTTTTATAAACAAGATTTTTTTGGGACAGAATTATTGGGCCTCGCTTTTTTGAAAACTCGTAAGCATGTGGGCAGATGGCTGAAAGCAACCCTTCAAGCTCCAATAGTTCGTTATTCTTTGCTTCTTGGTCTAACATTGGGAACCTTTGGATTCTAAAAACCGCTTCAAGACAACAGTTTTCGAGTCGCGGGGAAGAATGCTTAAAACAATCAATAAGACGGTCTAAAAGATCTCTGAATTCTAAATACACGGTGATTTTCCGTATTTTAGACCCTTTCCATTTTAGCCTTCCTTTTAATGTTAAAAATTGCGATCTATGATGATTTAAAGTGTGTTTAAGAGAATCACCTTGGGTGAATATGAGCGGGAAAAAGGTGTTTAGGCCTTTCCATTGTACAAGTGAAACCTTTTTTATGCCGTCATTCCATTTTCCGCCCGCGGAATAAAAGGGTGGAAGGCTGGATTCGGGAAAAAAATGAGATTGCAAATTTAGAAAGCTTGGAAAAAACGAGAAAGAATAGAAAAGGATACCGACTAACCCTAATTGAATGCCAACCCCCACCCAGTCTCCCCATTTCATGGGCAAAAAAAATCGATTTCCCAGGTAAGAAAAAAATGAATATATTCGACCGAGCAGTTTCTCCAAATGCAAAAATTCCAAAATGAAAAGAAAAGCGGAAAGGATCATAGAAACGATTACAAGCAAGAGATAAACGGGACGAAGAAAAAGGCTAATCTTGAATCCATAAAAGAAAACAAACAAACAAAACACGAAGGAAACAAAAAGGGCTTGCATTTGAAAAGGGTGTGTAAAGCCGAATCCCGAAGTGATCCAGCAAAGAATTGAAGCAATAAAGCTCAAGGATACCCAAAAGAAAATAAGTGAATGACTGGGCCATCCATTAAACAGCCACGTCATGCCAAGACCAACTGAAACTATTCCGAAAAAGATTGTTCGAAAATTCTTCAAAATGATATCGTAATGAGTTAAATCAACTTGGATGCAAAATAATTTGAATGCCGAAAACCCGCCTCCAAGACAAATTAAAAAAAGAATCGTCCAATTTAAATGGCCAAAAAAGGGTGAAAAGGAAGCAACTGCGGAATTCGGGGAAAAAGAGGTTTTCACCGTGACAAGATTAGGAGGCTGGCGTTCCAAAAGAGACCTCAAGAATGCCTCGCCATCCTTCACATATTTTGAAACTTCAATAAAAATCCCTCTGGCATCTTTTGATTTTGGAAGGTTTGGGAAAATAGCATGATCGAGAGGTCGTCCCCACGAATTCTTTTTCCATAGAAAAAATGAGAGCGGAAACTTGGAATGCATAAAATTGGGTGTAAAAATTTCTTTGGCTCCGCTCGATTTTTCCATTTTAATAACATCCAGAAGAGCATTTTGTTCCCAAATTTCTAGAAGGGCGTTCCCCGGTGTTTCATGGGTATCGAACTCAACCAAAACTGAATCTTCTTTCCCAATTCTTCTGCGTTCTACTTGAATAAGATGATAAAATGCGCCTCTATTTTCGGTTGCTGTAAAATACCAAGGCCTTCCGGCTATAAATGGAATTGGAATGAAGGGAAAAGAAGAAGTAAATGAAAAAAGGTGATCCAAAAAATCATGCGCGTTTCGCTCAAAATCTTGCGGGGAAAAAACGCTCTTCTCGATGGAAAAACATCGATCATAAGCTGAAAACTCAAAGCAGTACTTGCCCGGGAGCGCAATTGAATGAGGTTTGAAAAGAAACTCCGCAAGACCCGATGGGTTGGAAATCAACATTCGGTTAACAATTTCAAGGCCGTTTGGAGAGAAAACCTTGCATCTTATTGGAACTTGGGAAATAGGGGTGGTTAAACTTGGGTCAATAATTCCTATTTTGAAAGATAACTTGCTACCCAATGTTCCATTACTAAGCGGAGGCAGAACCGCCATTGCGATTTCTCTTCCTACTCGGATATTGATTCCCTGGGGAGAGAAGAAAAGTTCTTCACCTGATTGGACTTTAAAAAAGTAATCTCCATGAGGAGCTGTTTTTGGAAGATCCAAGGAAGCTTTGTAACAACCCGGTTTAATTTCCCTAAGTTGAGTTTTTAAAACGAATTCCTGAAAAGGGCTGGGAAATACCAACTTGGCGTACAAATTTAAACCGGAAACGGAATTGGAGGTTTCGTTCTCGAAAACAAAAACCAATATCTCTTGGCTTCTCCCGGGAACTAACCGAGAGGGGGTTGAGAAAACCACATCGAGAATGTCTAAATTCGAATGCCTAAAATAAAGGTTGAAAATGTTGAAAGCCATTAAAAGAAAAAGAACGCACAGGGCCAACGAACAAAATTTTGATATTACCTTCATTTAAACAACTTTTTCTAAATCATAATTTGAAAATCAATTAGGGGGCGTGGGCGCGGCTTTTGAAGCGTCCTGAGAATCGTGATAATCATCAAATCGTTTCTGCAACAAGGGATTTCCAAAATCAACGATACAATTTGACAATTCAATCAGGCGATAGAAGAACGGAAAAAACCATTCTTCCCCGCGAACAATCAAACCTTTATAAACTTTCCCCGAAGAAAAATAGAATAAGCAAATGTAATCAAAATCCTTCAAAAAAACGGAAACTTGGGTAATGTTGGAAATCAGTTCAGGAGCTTGAAAAACAGGCACTAGAGAAAAACCAAGGTCGGAAAATAACTCATTCTCAAAAACATTGTTTTTATAAGAAACAGAACCCCCTTCAAAGTTGAAAACAAGCCGGTATTCAAAAAATTTCCCGCCGATTCCCCCAACAAAACTCGAAAGAAAGCCGCCAATTATCAGGCATGCGAAAAAGGCAGCTTCAGAAATCAGGTTATTAAAATAATAGCTTGATACCCAATAAATCAACAAAATGAATAAAGTTATGGAGGAAATTGAAACCAACAAAGGAAGCAAGCTCTCGCATTTCAACGTAACCCTTTTTCCTAAAAAGTATAAGGGAAAAGCCGCGGGATTATTAGCCGCGGGATTATTAATTGTGGAGTCGAAATTCTTTTGGGGCTTTTTAGATTTTTCTGAAGCCTGCGAGGGTACCTTTGAGCTAACCAAAACAGCGTAACCACAGTTGGGACAAGCATTATCTCGCAACGAGCTGGGAATTATCTTACCGCAGTTTTTGCAAAGTTCAGCCATAATGGTTAATGGTAAGCGTTCAGCTATCAGCGTTCAGAATTTAGCAAAAGCCCTTGGAGATTTGTCACCCGCCATACTCCCCGGAATTGCAAAAGAAAGTGAACAGGAGAAATGGGGCAAAAACCGCATGAGACCCATTTCACAACTTTAACCTCTTGAGATTCATCAGGCTTTATCACTCCGTGGTTAAAATGGATGGCTGAACGCTTCCGTTAATAAATCACGATAAGTTCGCAAAAAACGGTTTGGGCGTCTCGCCGATAAATTTTTACCTTTCCGTTGAACTTATCATCTTTTTTAAAAGATGATGATTGCTTTAAATGAATGTAGTATTTTTCTTTGGATGATTTCTCTGATTGTACAAGAATCCCTTGCCCGCCGGGGTCGGAAAAAACTACCTTCCCTTTTAATTCTATCTGCTCTGCCTGGGTACCTCCTTTTGAGCCTGAAGACCCGGGTTTTATTTTGGGCGGAGTACCGGACCCTGGAGCCAAAAAACCGAACCAAATTACGGCCGTAAGAATCACGCCAATTCCAAAGGCTAAGACGGTAAATTTAGCAAACCCTGGATCAAGCCCAATTTTGTCGGGTTGCGAAGCGCCTGATTTTCCCTGTTGCTGGCGAATTTTTTTTACGTTTTGTAATGAATAGGATGGTTGGGCTTCCTTCTTCTTTCGCTCGGATTCCAGTTTCTTTACGGTAGTTTCAATCAATTCCTTCGCGCTTGTACAATTCGATTTTCCATCCCGAATTAGGATCTGGGAGAATTCTTCAATCATGGGACGGATAACTTCACGGCTGCTTTCATCTGTGATTTCAAGAATACGGTTCACTTCAAAAAAAAGTTCTTCGTCAAGGTTTTCTTTCAAGATTGCTTGGATTCTTCGAAGATTGTCGGTTTCCTTTTCTCGTTCCATCGCTTTCAATAAAAGTCCACGGACGGACGGAAAGTCGAATTGACTAGCGCTCAAAATGGCTAAACTGCGCTGTTTTGGTTTTAGGTTAAACATCATTTGCTCGACTAACGCAAGGGCTTGCTTCTTGTCAAAAATTGAAAAAACTCGCAAAGCTGTTGCCCGAACCTCGTCGGAGGAATGTTGGACCAACTTTGGAAGGTAGGGGAAAAGAACATCGGGATTCAAATTGCTGAGAGCCTCGATTGCAGCAACAAGAAGGGAGGGTTCAGGGCTTTTTAAAAATGGCGAAAGCAAAGGAGAGTCTTCTTTGTTTCCGACTCTACCAATGGCTTGCGCGAATGGAACTTTCTCTTCGTCACTACAGGAATTGAGAATTTTTGGAATTTGCTTTCTAATTTTCGCAAGTTGTTTTGAATCCAGCGTTGCGAGCACCTTGATTCTTTGTTTGGGCAAAAGCGATTCGAAAGAATCCGAAATTTCAATTACGTCTTCCCTCGGTTCAGCTTCAGAAGAGGGAACCCCAAGATGGTTTACGATAATCGACTTTAATTCCGGAAGTTTCTCAACCTCTAAATGATCTTTTAATATTTTCTCGGAATCTGAAAACCCCAAGCCGGAAAATTCACACAGTCTTTTAATTGCGGCGAGCCTGTTTTCCGATTCATCAGATCTAAGGGCTATCCTGCACTGTTCGCTAATCTGGGAAACCCTTTTTTTTCGAAAGGTTTCTTTGAGATCACTAATGAGCTGTTCTGGATTTTTGTCAACCAATCCGGCCTGAATAAGAGAATTAATTATCCCCATTAAAATTTCGCGGATAGTTTTTCGCTTTTCTGTTGCGGAACCTTCCAGGATTTCCAAAATTTTCAAGAGTACCTCAGTATTTGGGTTAGCTCGAAAAAGAAGGCCCGCCTTTGCGATCGTGGTCGAACTATCTTCGACGCTTAGAAATCGAAGCATCAATGGTTCAATATCGGGAAAGGGGAAAAAAAATGCATGAAAAAGCGCCGCTTGGCGGTCTGCGGGGTCTTCGGAAAAAAGCAAAGCTTCGAAATGGCGAATGGCCTCGAGCGGGTCCCATTTGTACAATAATCTTACCGCTCTGGAACGAATACCGTGAATAGGGCTTACAAGCAGAGGGACAATGAGCCCCTGCAAGCTTTCAGGGCTAAGCTTTTCAAGGGCTTCAACCGCGGCGGCCAAAACGCGCGGATCGGGATGTCTACAAAATGGAACGATTTCTTGGCTGTCTTCATATGAACCATAACGCTTAAAAAACTGAAGGATAAACGGCAAAACTTCCGAGGAAAACTCGGTCCAGCGGTTTTCTCGAAACGCCATTGCGACAAGCGGAGCTTCCGAGCGAGGAATGGTTTCCAGGAGAATTGCGAGGCTTAAATAATCACGTTCGGGCTTCCTCAAAATTGATTCAACTTGAGCCAAGTGAGATAATTCCGAATGATCTACGGCCTGCTTTTCAAGCCGAGCTAAAATCATCCGCATGTGAAATTTGCTGCCGGGATCATTTTCCGATTTTTCAAAGTCCCTGAAGGCAAGCAATTGGTCGGGGGTCCAATCAATGCCTTCTATTCTTGAAAGGACGGAAAATCTAATTGACGAATCCGGCGATCTTAGATCCTCAAAAAGAGCTTGTACCGGATCCATAAAATCTCCACATAAAAAATATTATTATTGCTAAAACAGGTTTCAATTTAATCAAGCTCCCGCTAAATCACCATTCCTAACCTATATTCCGCTTCGAAATCAGTCCTTTAACCTGGAAAACTCTTCTCTAAGTAAGGAATAGGAGGGCTTCAGTTCAAGACCTAGCCGAAACATTTCGCGCGCCATTGCTTGGTCGCCGATATCCAGGGTTAACAAACCCAGGTTTCTGAGAATATATCGTTGCTGTGGAAGCTTTCGGTTCTTATAAAATGCATCACGTAGAAGCGTTTCAGCATCCTTTTTGTTTCCTTTCGACCAAGCGCATAAAGCCTGAAGGTTTGCGGTCATAACTTTCCACTCGCTAAATTGGTTTTCTGGCAACTCCCTGAACTCGGCTTCGATTCGGTTTAAAAAGCCAATCGTTTCCGAAAAATTTCCTTTCAGAAATGCTTCAACGGCGAGTACATATAATCCGGTCAGGAAATCTCGTCTCTTTTGACTTACATCAATACCGTTTTCTTGAAGCAGAGCGGAAAAGCTTGAATTTGTGCTAATTAATCGATGAAGTTTCTCATACATCTCAACATCATTTTGAGCTTGGTTTGGAGAAATCAATGGTTCCCGATAAAAAACCGGGCCTTTGAACCCCGCATTCTTTGAAGAAAGTCGTTCGTCATAGTTAAGCCACATGTCGGCGCTTAGGGGGAAAAAGCCTTCTTCTGGAAATAACGCAAAAGCAATGTCCGCAAACCCCTGTCCTTGATCAGGCCAGCGCTTGACTGTTTCGATAAGGGTCTTTTCAACATTACCAGGAAGGGAATTCAAATGCTTAATTATCGCGGTTTTGGGAGTTCGCGCTCGAAATTTACAGCCTATGAATCCATGGGGGAGGGTGCCATTTGGAACCGGACCTGCTTTTGAATTTCCGGAGAAGTTTCAAGGATTGCGGACCATTGAAACCACTCAGGGATAGAAATTTCCGCGGAAAAAAGGGGGGGGTGTAAGATTCCGCAAATTAAAAAAAACATCAGGAGAAAAGGCGACCGGCGAATCATTATTAATGCTCCTTACAAATATGAATCACGGACATTGTTCCGACAGCATGGCTTCGAGTTCTTGAAGAGGGATTTCAAGAGATTCTCCGGCAACCTTCAACAATGTTCGCTCTGATTGTTCTATTTTACCATCCCTTCCCACCAGGGCAACAAGTTTCTTGCAAAGTCTTCTGGGATCGAAATCTCGAGCCTCATCAGCTAAATTGTGACCTTCCGATTGTTTTTTTGCTTCGGAAAGAAGCTTTTTGTAGGTAGTTTCATCGATTCGAAGAGCGTTCTTTAAGCGAAAAATCAATTCTCCCTCTTCCTTGGTAACTTGACCATCTAGAAATATTTCCTCAAGAACCAGTGAAAAAAAGGTAACCGGGTTTAATGCATCCAACTTTTTTCTTAGAGAAGGGATTTCAGAAATGTCTTGTTCAATGACCGTAGGCCAGCGCTTAAATAAGTCTTTTTGGGTTCTTTCCCAGGATTCCTTCATAAAATTGGGAAGAAGCTTTTGGATCTCCTTAAGCCGCTGAGCCACCCAATGAAGGATGAAATTAAATATTGAGGGGTGTGATTCAGCCCGCTCCAACAGGTGAATGAATCCGTGGCCTGCCGCAAGAAAAGCCCCGTTTAAGCGGAAGATCTCTATTCTTTTCATAAGGGGCAATATCGCCGGATTCCCGAGGATGCCGCTTTCAGCTCGAATTCTATCCGAATATTCCGAAAAAAGCATTCCGCCTTTGTATGACAAGGAAACAAGGTGTTCAAGAGCCGCAGGAATATTCGCGTTCAGGGTAAGCAATCGAAAGTTAATAGAACTTAAAAGCTTCGAATTAATCCCTTCGGTGTCCATTAATAACTTACTGAATTGAAGCAAGGCATTAAAATAAAACTGGTCGCATTCAAGAGATTTTTCGAACATCATTCGAGCCATCGTATCCCGGTTGGTCTTTCGATACAAAACTCCAAGATTGCAAAAAGCGTCAGGGAACCTTGGGTTGATTTCAATTTCATGCAAGTAAGCTTGTTCCGCTTCCTGGAATCGATTTGTCATTCGCAAACATAACCCTCGAAGGTTTGATGCTCTAGGGAATTCCGGCACCTTCTTGAAAAGTTTTTCAAAAATTTCACCGGCGCATTGGAAATCCCCTTGTGAAAAAAACGAAATTCCTTGGTAAAAAAGCCCCGTGGAATCAAGAGGTTCGCGTTTTACCATCGCGGTTTCAACCATTAGCTCCGCTCCCATGTCCGGGGAAACAATTCCGAAATTAGGCTTTTGAGATAGCTGCGAGATAGATTCGGCGGAAATCGATACGGAATACAACGTTTTTCCGCTTTGAAACGAAACCAAATTCACAAAAGGTTGGGAGGGTGTTTCTCTTGAAACCATCAAAGTAATAGAGTCCAGGAGCCATTCTTGCCACTTCATCGCACTTTTTATGGCGCTTAAAACAACGCAAGGGGTTTCTTCGAAAAATTTAACTTGAGCTGGATTCAGGGTTTCCATTAGGTACTTTTCTAAACCGCGAAAAGGAAAGAATTCCCCATCGTGAGACTCGTTCATACTTGATTTCACAGGTCTCCGACATCTCCTTGTAAACTTTCGATGCGTCTCGATAATTGTACACCAAAGTTCCACGAACGATTGCCGAGTTTTCACCATCGGGGGTCACCCCGCGGTCACGTAATTCAATGTTGATCGAAGTTGCGCCCTCAAGAAACAATGAAAGAAGAGCTCGAAAATAGCTAAACCCTTGAACGGAACTTGAACCTGCGCGAAAGTATTGAAGGTTTGAATCGACGTGCTCCATTGCTTGAGGAAGGTCTTGTTTTGAAATTGCCGCAAGGAATACATCGATATCAGAATTAATTTCAACTTCGATAGGGTCGTTTCCGACTCCGTTACCCGGATCCCCTCCGCCCCCGCCGCCGCAACCGGCCAGGATGAGAAAACCCAAAAAAAGGAAAACTAAAAAAATCGAGCGAAAAATGTTTTTTAATGTGGAATAAAGAATTTCGCTTCTATTCAAAAGATGCATTGTGGGGTTTTCTAAAACAAATCCGTGGTTTGCCCCTTGGCTATTTCAAACAATTCAGGAGTCAACCAAAAGCTTTTCCGAAAAATTCGGAGGCGGAATTCATTTTTTTTAAATCTTCCCAGCGCAGCCCATAAGACGCATTTTTCGCCTTACTACTTCTCTAATTGAATCTCTTGCGGGACCTAAATACTTCCGAGGATCGAATTCGCCGGGGTTTTCAAAGAACACCTTCCTAATTTGGCCCGTCATCGCAATCCTTAGGTCGGTATCCACGTTGATCTTGCAAACCCCGCCTTTTGCGGCTATCGAGATCATTTCTTCCGGAACTCCCTTTGAATCGCTCAATTTACCGCCATTCGCATTACAAACTGCCACCAAATCTTCAGGTACGGAACTTGCCCCATGGAGAACCAGCGGGAAGCCCGGAAGAACCTTTTCAATTTGCGCCAATCGCTCGAAATCTAGTTTGGCCTCGCCCTTGAATTTGTAGGCCCCGTGACTTGTACCGATCGCAACCGCTAATGAATCGCAACCTGTTCGCGAAACAAACTCCTTGGCTTGCCCCGGATCGGTATAACTGGCGTCTTTTGCCTTGACTGAAATTGCGTCCTCAACCCCGGCTAGCCTCCCAAGTTCGGCTTCAACCGTAACATTTTTTTTATGGGCATACTCAACAACTTCTTTTGTAA
>JACPTH010000283.1 GCA_016192885.1 bacterium
ATGGCCTTTCGATAATCTTTTACCGCTTCAAAATGGAGCCCCGAAAAATGCATCAAATCACCGCGAACTTTGTAGGCCAAAGATTTTACAAAGGGAGAGAGCTGAAATTTTCCCAAGAGAGAATTCAAGCGTTCCAAGGAAGTTCTAGTATTTCCCATTGAACGTAGAGCGTCCGCCTCTAAAACCATGGAAATCGAGGTTCCTTCCTTGCCCAATAGTGGAGAGAGGGAATGACAAACACGGATCATTTCTTTTCCCAATCCTTCTTGGTTGGCATTGAAAACGATTTCAATCCACTCGGGGATAGTGAATTGGAAGGACCGAATTGAGTTAATAACGTTTCTCAAAAGACCGACCGAATCAGGGGAATTTTTGTAAAAACCGTTGGAGGATCTATATGCCCGTAAAGCTTCAATTACCAGAAAGCCATTGCCCTTGGCGGATAAAGGAACCACCTTTGATAGTTCTTCCAATGCCCGACCTTTTTGATATGCCGTGGGAAGATTCCGAGCCATTTGGAGCAATTTAGGAAAGGCGGTCGGGTCACACCTTTTTGATTTAAGAAGGATAAACGGAAATGCACCTTTTCCGGCGCCTAAGCTACCAGGAAACTGACGGAATAGAGAATTGAATACCTTTTCGGCATCATTTTCCCGCCCTAACTGATGCAGGGATTCCGCCAAAAGAAAAAGCCGAATATCCTCAACCGCCCCGAATGAACCAACTTTTTGAATCCACGAGATAAGATTGGTGTATTTCTTCTTCTCCCAAAAATCGTGCGCTAAATCCAAGTTGGCTTTAAGAGAACCTGCAAATGTAATACCTACAAAGCTGAATAGAAATTGCCCAAACAAAAGAACAACCAAGAATTTTTTAATTTCATTTCGCATTAGCTCATCATCTAAGTTAACGATTGGTTTGTCAAGATTAAACTCGAATTTTTGGAACACGTCTAAACTCGTTGCATAATGACATAAACTCTAGTATAAATGTATAAATCTGAAGGATTTTTCTTCTTGTAAAAATCTTCCTTCACAAAAGGAGAAAAACATGAAACCCCATGCCATTGAGAAAATACGAAACATAGGCTTTGTTTCACATGGCGGTGCAGGGAAAACATCATTAGCTGAAGCAATCCTCTTTCATTCCGGGGCTAATTCAAGAATCGGAAAAGTTGATGACGGAACTTCAATAATGAATTATGACCCGGAAGAAATAAAAAGAAAAACTACCCTTGGTTCTTCCTTGGCGTTTATTGAGTGGAAAGAACATAAGTTCAATATTTTGGATAATCCCGGTTTTGACGATTTCATTGGCGAGGTTCACAAAGTTGTAACCGCAATAGATTCCGCGATTGTTGTCGTGAATTCAAGTTCCGGAGTGGAAGTCGGAACTGAAAAAAATTGGAAGATTCTTAACTCATACAATGTTCCGAGAATTGTTTTTCTTAGCAAATTAGATAAAGAGAACATTAATCTGGAAAAAGTTTTTTCAGAACTCAAAACCTTCGATCCAAGAATCACTCCCATTCAGGTTCCCCTCGGAACCGGTCAAAACCTTCGTGGTGTTATCGACCTTATTGAGATGAAAGCACTAGCTGACACGGATGAGTCCGGTAAGAAAACCGAATTGACCGATATTCCCGCCGAGTTTCTTAGCCACGCTCAAAAACTTCGAGAACCAATGATCGAATCAATAGTTGAGTGTGACGATGACCTTTTGAATAAGTTTTTTGATGGAAATCCCATAAGCAATGATGAATTAAGAAGCGCTTTAAAAATCGGAATCACAAAGAACAAAATTAAGCCCCTTCTTTGCGGAATGTCCTTAAAAAATATTGGAACCGAGCCTCTTTTAGATTTTATCATGAATTGCATGCCCTCGCCGTTGGACCGAGGGCCGGTTGAAGCTCAAGTTCCTGGCGGGACGACCAAACAAATGGTTGCCCCAAGTATTGATTCTCCCGCGTCCGGGTTTATTTTCAAAAAGATCAACGAGCAAGCCGGGGACATTTTGTTTATTCGATGCGTAAGCGGAAAGTTCGTTTCCGGAAATGAGTACATGAATACCACAAAAGATAATTTTGAAAGACTTAGCAATTTTTCAACTTTACGAGGAAAAGCCAAAACCGACCTAGAGATGCTGACCGCAGGGGATATTGCTGTCCTTGTAAAACCGAAA
>JACPTH010000028.1 GCA_016192885.1 bacterium
ATGGGAAAACTAAAATTTGATCAAAGCGGGAAAACCGTCATATATGATGGCCGCATTCTTTTTATCGGAGTAGGACAGTTTGATGAGAACAAACCCGCTCAGATTTTAGTTGACGACCTTGCCGCACTCGGGTCTTCAAGCTGGATACTTGAGGAAGTAATCAAATCTTCCGTCGGGAATTTGCGTTTTGAGATAAACGGCAAAAAAATCGTCGAAAGCTCGGACCAATTTGCCCTGGTCCCAAAAACAACGGTTCAACTTTCAAAGGTTGAATTCGCGAAGGGATACAGTTGGCACGGCTTTGGAAATCGAAAGTTTCGAGGAACCCTAAACATTCGCTGGGGAGCCCAAAATTCCTTGGATTGCATAACTACCACCGACCTTGAAACCGTGCTTTCCGGAGTCGTTCCATCCGAGATTTCATCAAAGGCCGCTATTGGCGCTCTTGAGGCTCAAACCGTCGCCGCGCGAGGCGAAATCCTTTCAAAAATGGGATTAAGACATCTTGGCGAGAAATTTGATTTTTGTTCGGAGCAGCACTGTCAAGTTTATTCAGGAGAAACGCCCGAATCTATCGCGGTTGGGAAGGCCGTTTCTAATACGCAAGGAATTTTACTCGCCAACGCGGAAGGTGGTTTTGTTGACGCAGTGTATTCCGCCAATTGCGGAGGTCATGGAGAAGCGAACCATATCGTGTGGACCTCGTTTCCTGACCCGCAATTAATCGGAGTTTGGGACTCCAAGAAAATCTCAAATTTGGATTTAACCTCTGAAGATAGCGTGAAAAGATTCATTAGAGCGCCTCCTCCATGCTATTGCGATGACCCCACCCTCGAAGGCGGTGACAAATTTAGATGGAAGAAAGAGATTTCTGCAAAAGAGTGGGGAGGTGTCGTGGAAAGAGGCGGGGTAGGAAGTATTCGAAACTTTAAGGAATTTTCCAGGGGGAATTCAGGCCGCTTGTACAAGATTACCATTGAAGGCGAAAAAGGTTCGCGAACGATAATGAAAGAATTAAATATTCGAAAACTTTTTGGAGGTTTAAGAAGCGCTTGTTTCGTCGCCGATTGGAAGCGCAATTCAAAAGGGTTTATTATTGAAGGGTTGTTTGAAGGCGCAGGCTGGGGACACGGCGTCGGCATGTGTCAAACAGGCGCGCAAGGCATGGCGCGGTCAGGCGAAAATTTCCAAAAAATTTTGTTGCATTATTTTCCGGGAAGTCATCTAATGAAAGTATATTAATTATGAGCGGACACCTAATTAAACCCGTAGCAGTATGCGTATTTTGCTCGTCATCCTCTTTCCTAAACCCCCTAATTTTATCGGCGGGAAAAGAACTTGGCGAGGGGTTGGCGCGACTTGGCCTTGAATTGATTTATGGCGGAGGAAACAGCGGGCTCATGGGAGTCGTGGCGATCGCCCATCAAGCCGAAGGCGGTAAGGTGGTCGGAGTGATCCTTGATTCAATGGCCCATGATTACAGGCATCCGGATCCGCCTCAAAAAGTAATTACTACTTCCAATCCTGGAGAGCGAAAAAAAAGAATGTCCGATCTGTCTGGAGCTTTTTTAGTGCTTCCGGGCGGCTTTGGAACCTATAGCGAACTTTTCGAAATGCTTTCATCAAAACAGTTGGGGATTCTGGACAAACCGATCATTATTTTGAACACGAACGGATATTTCGAACCGCTTCTAGCCATGCTTTTCCACAGCGTTACGGAGAAAACTATTAAAACAGAGCATTTGAGACTCTTTGATGTCGTAAACACCGTATCTGAAGCCCTGGAAAAACTGAAAACACCAAAAGAAAAGTAGTGGCGGGTTTGCCCCCCCACTTTTGCGAAATCTTGGCTTCGCAGGCATAAAGCCCGCGCAGCCCCTGATTATTAACGTTTTTTCAAAACAATTTGCTGGTTGTTCCCCTTGCATCCTTTTAAATAATTGGGCGCAAAAAGCGCAGCTTTGCTAATAAGTGCAATAAAAACTGCTTGTTCCCGGGCAAATCATCAGGGCCAAAAACCCCTTTCACTTCACCATTTGGAAGAATTTCAATTTTATATTGCTTCGCCTCTAAAAGATCATTCATGATTCGGTTGCGATTGTCCGCGGAAAAACCTTTCGATTTTATGGCGGCAACCACTTCTCCATTAATGGTTTCACTCATGGAATCCATGTTATATGTCCCAACCACGGAAATAACCTTGTCAAAAACGAACGT
The DNA here is from genome assembly GCA_016192885.1 of bacterium. Taxonomy (GTDB): domain Bacteria; phylum Muiribacteriota; class Ozemobacteria; order Ozemobacterales; family Ozemobacteraceae; genus JACPTH01. The sequence continues at coordinate 2,218 of JACPTH010000028.1, forward strand.
TTTTGAATGAAGTTTTCGTTTCACGGCGAATGCCCAAATTTCGCTTGTCGGTATTTCCTTTAAAATTCTCTTCCAATCGTTGTAAAACATTGCCTGGGTTAGCAAGCTATCTGTAGACATTGGGCTATTGGTATGAAAAATGATTTTTATTCCCCGCTTGCTTGCCCTTTTAAGCGCAGCTTCCGCCCGGTCGGTCAAAACCACATACGGATTTTGAATTATGATTTCTGATTTTGATCCGTCTATAAAACGGATAATTTGGTCGGTAATATCATTTCGAGAACCCCATTGGGAATGTTTATCAATAATTTTTAGGGGGCAATAAAAGGAATCGCGAAATGGTTCGTAACCTGCGTAATCAACAAGGTGCTTGTATTTGGAAAGCTCGGAATTATAACCTTTAAGCGCTTTAAGAGCTTTAGAATCACCCTTTAATGGGTTATATAGCGCGCCGCCATGCAAATATGTATTCATTGCCTCGTAGGCTATTTCCATTTCCGACCGCTTTGATACGAGTTTTCCAATAACATCCTTAACGATTTTAAGCGATTTAAGAGGCAGGAATTCTTCGGAAAAGGCTAAGTCCAGTTGCTTTGCAACTTCTTGACTTTCTATCAAAACATCGGTGTCCCGGTACATCGTAGGTTCATCTCTGGGATCGACAAAGTAACTGGCTGAAATGTTCCGACCGCCAATGATCGAATATTCGTTATCAACAACAACAATTTTGTCGTGATTGCTTGCCATTATTTCAGTTAAATTCAGCAAGACGGTTGAAAGGCTTTGATGGATTGGATTGAAGACCTTTATCTCGACATTTGGATAATCGGAAAGTTCTTGTAGAAAGTCTTGCGCCAGGACTCTCCTTGTAAGGGTTTTAGTCCCTCTGGCATCTACCATTAGGCGAATTTTTACGCCTTCCTGAGCTTTCTTTAATAAAACCCCCAACATGGAAAGCCCAAAGATATCTGTTTCTACAATAAAATACTGTATGTCGATCGAAACTTTGGCTTCATTGAGAATCCACCAGCGAGCGTACCATGACTCAGGGTTGCTCGTTAGCAAACGAACGCGGCTTTCGGAATCATTTTTTCCCGCCGCAACTTTAAACAAATCAAACACCAGGTCAGGGGGAGGAGTGAACCGAGAAGAAATTTCCTCAAATTTCAAAAGGAACTCTTGGAATTTCGCCTTGGAGTGGAAAAAAGAGAGCGATTTCCCGGCGTATACCACGAACCTTGTGAGCTTGACCGGAAACGCCAACCATGATGTTGCGCGATACTTCCCATATGAAGAAGCCATATTCCCATTTTTCTGTTCGAGAAAAGCTCTTTGTCTCTCAACCTCAAAGGAGGCTTCCAAATATCTCAAACGGTCTTGGGCAAGCCTTGAAAAACGACTATTCCTTGAATCCTTTGCAAGAGAACCAAGAATTTCCACGGATTTTTTTAAATCCCCCTTCAGCCACTCATATGCGCGGGCAAGTTCATATTTTGCTTGGGAAACAGCGGGAGAAGAAGGATTTGAATCGATGAATTTTTGGAGACGGCCCATCGCCGCATCGGGGAACTTTCTTCCTCTTTCATCCCAGAGGTCTTCAATAATAACTCTTAGCTCGGTCGGAATTGGGGGAAGTTTACTTTCAGAGCTTACAAGGGCTTTTTTATCGTTATCGGCCGATTCAATGGATGGAGCTTGGGCGAAGGATTGATCTTCGGGCGGAACCCCTCCATTTTTTGGCGCGGAGTTAGCGTTTAACAACCCTTCGTATGATGACTTTGCCTCTTTGTAATTGCGTAAGAGAATGCGAACTTCGTTTTCCGATTTGCCTTGATTCACCGCTTCCTGGTATTTTTGAAAAACCCCCACATATCGATGGTATGCGGCGGTTAAGTTTTCCTCAGCGGAAATCGGGAAACCGATTAACCCAATTAAAAATAAAATCGCGAGAATGCTTCGAACATTCTTTAGCATAGAACCACCTCCACGACCAATAATGTTCTAATTATACCCGTCAAATTAAAAGACGTAAAGGAGTACAAACCCAAATTAACTAATTACTGTCGAGCTCGATTGTTACCGGGCCGGAATTCAACTGCAAAATAGACATATCCGCGGCAAAAACTCCCCCAAACACTTCTTTTACTCCGGCCAAATTCAAGCGTCGCATAAATTCTTCATAAAGAATTTTGGCGCGTTGAGGTTCCTCCGCATCGGAAAAACTCGGACGGAACCCTCTCCTTACGTCTCCAAAAAGCGTAAACTGGGAAATAACCAATACTGGCAAGGAAAGATCCAAAACGGAAAGATTCATTCGATCTGATTTGTCCGGAAATATCCTAAGGCCTGCCACTTTTTTTACCATCCAATCAAGGTCGGAATCTTTGTCCGTTTTGGCAATTCCCAGATAACACACCAATCCTCGCCCGATTTTTGAAATCTCCTGTTTTGAAACGGAGACAATACAAGAATCAACTCTTTGGACAACGGCTTTCATAATATTTTAGCCTTCAGTTATCAGCGATCGGCAAAGCCCTTGAAGATTTGTTGCCAAACAAAAATTACTTATGAATTTCAAACGCTGAAACGTTTGTAGGAAGGGTGAGGGTCACCGTTGAGCCGTTTCCGCCCGAAAGCTCAACATATGCCGAAGAATAGGCGCTAATGGAAATATTTCCCGAAGAGTAAGGGAAAGCCCCCCCAGTGTTGGTAAGAAGCTTCGGACCGGTTAAGGTTATATCCGCAAGGTTACCTCCGTACTTATAGGTCGTCTTTAAATTTAAGTCCGGATATCCATAAATCCCGCCGCTTGTATTATTCACATAAAGAGCGATCGTCCACTGCGCGAATATTTTATCGAAAGTCTGGCCGGAATAAGCCGCCACAGCATCTTTACCAACGGACTTTGAAGTGAGAAGGTTTTGCATCGAGCCATTTCCTCCGAAATTTTGCCCCAGCCAGGTTGAAAAAAGATATACTTGGCCGTAATTCTCATGGCTTCCAGCCCAATTCGTAAGAGGCGTAATTGAAATTGCCGCGAAATAATCGTTAACTTGAATAGCCTTGGATTGGTTCGTCGTGCTGATCTTGTACCCGCAAACATGCTCCGCATAACCGGAACACCCTTCATTCAACCAATCTTCTTCCGTTAAATTGTTTTGTTTCCGCTGGTAGAAGTTAATCATGTGCTGGAACTCATGCGCCATAGTGCTTTCGAGACTCGTGTTTGAAATTTGGGAGGGGTTGTACTGGAGATAGAACATTTTCCGCTGATTAGAAATTCCGCTTTGGATTTGACTTGGAGGGTAAAGGTCGCCCGAATAGAAATAACCGGCGGTATCGATCTTTGAAGAAAGAAGGACGGTTATATCATCGCCAAGGTTGAGACCGTTATAGGTGGCGGGAGGTTCCACTCCAAAAATTTCCCGATCCTTAGAATAAATCGCGCTCCAAGCTGAGTCTAGCGAATTAATCAATGATTGAGCGGTAGAATCGTAGGTATTCTGGTCATCGAAATAGAAAATTATTTTACCGCTCGAACCGGTTACGGAGCTAATTTTTTTGCAAACACCGCTTACCTTTGTTCCGCTTGGATAAAGGGTAAAAGTAACTTGCTGACCTACCGTATCAGCCCTAATAGAATTCAATAATCCTGATGATTTAGCCGCCAACGGGGGAGGCATTTTCTTTTCGGCGTCTCGAAGGGACTTATGAAAAGATTGATCTTTCGTTAACTCACGGTTTACAGCTTCGGAGAATTTTGAGGGGAATTGCAGGGGAATTACTTTGCCGTTTGTTCCACGGGAACCGCTAACTGAAACGGTAACCTGGGAAGCCGAGCGATTAACCAGGATAACGCCAGCTTTTTGAGAGTTAGTGAAATTCTCGATGCTGAGAGTCGATTTATCCGCGGGAAAACCCGCGGTTGAATAACCGGAAGGGGGATTAAACTCGGTTGACACCGTTGTTGAAACCGTTACCGTTGAAAATGTGCTTGTCCAAATTGCTGAAATTAAATTTCCAGCTAGATCCATTGAACTTGAGGCAACGGTGACGGTATAGGTCTTATTGTTGCCCAAAACACTGCCAGGGTAAAAGGTCATAATGTTTCCGGCTGAATTCCAACTGAATGTTCCGGTAACCGAATTCCCGCTTTCTTTCAATGAAAATGCGCTTTGGGTCGTGCTTTGGTTCATTGTTTTCGAAAACGTAATTACAACAGAGGTTGTAGCCGGAATATTTATAGCTCCATTGGCGGGGGAAACGTCACTAACCGATGGGGAAGTAGTGTCCTTGGTCGTGAATGAGGTGGTGTAAGCTGTTGAAAGAGCCGTTCCGCTAATGCTCTTGGTTCCGACCCCGATTTCAAGAGTATAGGTTTTATTCCCGGAAAGACTTGTCGGAGTAAAGGTTAAAATATTATTTTGGGGAGAATTCCAACTCTTCGTTCCGAAAACAAACACCGATCCGTCTTTTAAATTTACCGCGTTTTCGGTCTCCGAGGAATTCATCGTTTGGCTAAACGATATTACCAATGAAGCAGTCAATGAAATGTTCTGCGCTCCGTTCACAGGGGATACGGAAACCACGGATGGCGCTTCTGTGGTCGATTTAACGGAGATTTTGGTCGTTGCCTCCCCGCCTTTTCCGTCCGAAACTTTTACGCTAATGGTTGCAACGGTGCCTTGACCCGCGGGAGCGGTCCAAGTTTTTATGTAGTTTGCGCTACTATCGGTTAAAGTTCCTACGGATGCGTTATCCCAGGAATAAGTTAAAACATCGTTATTGTCGTCTTTCCCCGTTGCCGTTAGGGTAATATTTCCTCCCGGGTTGGTAGAAAGCGCGGAAGCTGAAAGCGTCACGCTTGGAGGGGAATTCGTTGCCCCCTCAGTTTGCAAAGTAAAATCTCTTTGAACCGGGGTTTGAGAATCAAACTTTTCGGTAATGGTTTGAGCTTGAAGACCTGAAGCGGAAACAATCAATTGAGCTTCAACTGAAGGGTGATTTGAAATGGTAAAACGCCCGTCAGCTGCGGTAGAGTAAGTTTTTCCCCATAACTTTACGGATGCTCCGCTAACCGGAGTTCCATTTGGGTTGGTTATTATCCCTGTTAAACTTCGATCGGCTTTTAGGACTTCAAGTTCGGAGGAAAGGGGAGTGGTCTGGTTTTCCGTTACCGTTACCGCGCCCGATCTGTTCATATAAACGTTTCCGGAATTTGGGTGCTGGATACGCGCAACTATGTGATAAGTAGCCGCACTCACGGGTATCCCTGAAATTACAAAACTTCCGTCCGCAGCTGTTGTGGCTGAATAGGCATCATTCTCCTCAACATAAACAGTGACTCCGGTTAGGGGTAAACCATTCGCTAAAATGTTTGATTTAACATCCGCATAAATTCCGTTGTCTAACACCTTCCCGGAAACAGAGCCTGTGGATGCCTGGTTTCCCGCGGGGTTGCCCCCCCCCCCCCCCCCCCCCCCCCCCCCC
>JACPTH010000395.1 GCA_016192885.1 bacterium
ACCCGACTCGTCATTTTCAGTTTTAAACCAATCCAAGGCCGATTTTAAAGCGGCCCTTGTTGAAGGATTCAACGGGGTTCTTCCTTGGGTTTGCGCCAATAAATACTCGGATTCAAGGGCGATCGAAAATAGCCAGGTTCCAAAAGCGGGACCTGTCATAAAAGGGGGATAAAAAAAATCGGGTCGCATTTCCCCCGTGCTTTTTTGGAAGGTAAGCAAAAAATTGCAGGCTTTTTCGATGCCTATTTGAGCTTCGGGAGTCCATCGTTGTAACCATCCCAAAACGGCAGCCGCGCATAAAGTAGGCGTAATTTTTCCATAATTCGGATGAGAGGAGAAATAAAACGATCCATCGGGATTTTGCATTTTAATTATCTCTAACCCCAATGATGCCAATTCATCTCCGGGCACCAAGAAACCCCTATTTTCTGCGGAAGTTACCGCCATCGCATAAGGCAAAAGTAGGTGACATCGAAAGCACCTTTCTTGCTTTTGCGATGAAATTATTTTTTGCCCAAACTTTAGCAAATTAGATTCAATCAACTGACGAGAAGCGGGAACCCCTACTATTTTCCAACCTTCGGAAAAGCCAAATGAAGCTGCAACAGGTTCAACAGAAATCGGAAAAAATTCGATTTGATTTGTCATGATTGCCCCAAATTTTAACAGTATCCAAGGCTCGTGTGAAAGGCCGGTTCCAATTGCAACATTTTTTTCTTCTTCAGGCGACCCGTCCAATTGCTTCCATTTTGCTATTACAATTTTTCCGCGATTCCCGCTCCCCCACAATTGGGAATCAAGGACGGGAATCGTCACCTCGGAAACTGCCATTGGATTAGGAAACTTAACGGAAACTCCGTTGGGGATTTTCTCAACTTCGAATGGAATGGAATCCATGGCATGGGCAAAAAATCAAGGGACATGGAGGCATCGGAAGGATAAGAACGAGAAAAAAAACGTTCTTAAAAAATGCATTTAAGTATTTTGGTAATTTAAAAATAACCGAATAATCAACCTTCATCTTCTTTGCGAATATTGCTCTTTTTCAATCGGTAGTACAAGTTCTGTCGGGTCATGCCTAAAATATTCGCTGCTTTTGAATAATTCCAGTTTGTACTTTTTAGAGCCTTTTGTATCAGGTCCGTTTCGATTTTATCAATCACGGCATTCAACGGCTGTTCAAGCCCATTTTCCGGGGGAAGTTCCGATTTGGTTAACGGAAGGTCGGATAAGGAAAGGGGCCCTGATTTTTTTAAGATAATCGCGCGTTCGATGCAATTCTCAAGCTCCCTGATATTTCCGGGCCAATTATATCCGCCCAAATGTTCAATCAGGGCCTGGCTAACGATTATGTCTTTTTTCCTGTGCTTTATTGAAAACCT
>JACPTH010000029.1:0-1844 GCA_016192885.1 bacterium
ATTTCGGAGGGAGCCGGGTCGGCCGAGTTGATCCCTTCTTTTTCGCCGGTATAAAGGCGCCTATTTGGTTCGTCGAAATAATAAACGGAAGTTTTCGTGTTTGACAAAGGAATATTAAGATACCAATTTCCTCCGGCTCCTGGTTTGGGTTCCGGTTTATCGCTGGCATTCCTTAATTCATTTCGAATTCGCGCCATAATAAGTCTTGTCGTTTGAAGAATATCCAGTTTATTTCTAAAAGTAGTAAAAGATTGTCTAACGGCTCGAAGTACCAAATAAATTGACCCGGAAAGCAGCACGATCATTCCGAGGGAAAACAATAGCTCAATTAGAGTCATTCCTCGTTTAAAAGCGAGTTTTCGAACCCTTCTGTTCATTTCAAGTTGGTAAATTCATTTTGGAAATTAGTAGAAATTGAAACGCGGATCCGTCAAAATTGCGACAAATTTTAAAACCGGAGAATCAGTTACTATTCGATGCGTTGATTTGATCGTAAATTCGACCCGAAGCAAGTAAATTGGCTTAGCATTGGCGACATGAGCAGGAAGGGCTTGAAGGGTCTTGTTAAAGATAACATCAAATGCCCGCTTTGAATAAGGGAATAAATCGGTAAAATACCCGCTGAAATAAGCATAATTACTAAAAGAACTTCAATTAGGGAAAACCCCGACTCTTGCCGCGAATAACGGAAACTCATGCTTTCACTCGTATTTTACGTTCCATTCAAACTTTCCCACCCCTCCCGTTACGATTTTGGAAACGTACATTTTATCCAATAATTGGGGTTGAAGGGTTTGCCAAATGGAATTTAGCTCATTATAAACGATTTCACAGCCGCCCGGAGTTTTAAACGACTGATCTAAATCTAGGTAAGGGCAGACGACTGAACCCTTGATCTTTACGTTCTTCTTCCCGGTTACAAGGATGGGTCTGTTTACTGAAATTAGATTCGCTTCAATGTAACAGGGGTCATTTGCCGCGGTATCAGTTTCGATGGTGATGAAAGGGGCGATGATTGTAACAATGTCATGATTTGGGTTTGAATGACGCCCTTTCCCCTAAAAGTTAAATTGTTAAGTTCTAGGGTGTCGGGGTCATTTAGGGCCAGAATTCCCGAAATTTCTAGTGTTTGCCCCTTCACTCCCGAGAGATAACTGCGAGCGTCATTGATGTATTTGAAAACAAATCGGTCAAAGGAATTTCCGCCCATCGTAATAGTTTTGCGCCCCCGGAAAAAATCTTCGGTGCTTCGCGGTATAAAGTAAAAATCCATCAAATACGTACTGGCTTCTTCCGGCAAGGCATACCAAAGGTCGCCCTGGAAATGTTCCTGCATTGGAGATTTAGCAACTACGTTTCCGAGTTGACTCGGCATCCCAACATAGGGTTGATTCGCAATAAACGGGATAAGGTGGTCTTTTAAAGGGCCGTCATAGATCTTCTTCTCATCCTTTAGGCGCATCAAAAAATTTCCAAGCCCCATGTTGTATAATTTAGAACGAAATTATCTAGGAATTTTTGGGGAATTTTGAACAACCCAAAAATCATGCTTGCCTCAGTGGCGTTCATTTTTTTCCCGCGGTCAATTCCAATTGGAATTGGAAGGGGCGACCCATCAGGCGGAGGCTCGGTTCCAATAAATGGAAGATCAAGAGTTTGGTTGCCATCTATGTTTTTGATTTCAGGTTTTCTAACCGTTACGACCCGATAATAAATCCGCCAAACCGGCCCATATACAAGCGTCGGGGACAGATACCGGGTTTCAATGGCCCCGCCCATTGCTTTAGGTGGGGGAGCAAGAGGCGCTGCTCCGAAAAGGTCGAGACCGCTTTTTTCAACTTCCG
>JACPTH010000029.1:1864-4037 GCA_016192885.1 bacterium
CCGCTTTTTTCAACTTCCGGATATAGTCGTTTCATTATCTCTAGAGGGATTGCGCCAGGGCTCTTAAGCTTAAATTCGCGAAAACTGTTAAACGAGGAAAGGGCATTGTTAAACAGCGGTTCCCCGGTAGGGAATTGATCTTCGATAAGCTCATGCCCTGACCCTACGTTTTTTATTCGTATGTCTATGTTTTTCCAGCCGGTAAAAATCCAGCCTTCCTTGGTTTTTTCTTGCCCTTGAAGGGCCATGTCTTCTTTCACATAGTTTTTCATTGGTTTCCAATCGACATCATACTTCAAGAAAAGGTTCTCAGCAGCGTTAATGTGGGAAAATTTTGCGTCTTTATCGCTTCGATGATCTGATAGAAGCTTTGTTCCGTTCGTTGACTGGATAAAAATAGACGGAGGCATTTGAACGGTTGGGTCTTGCCCAAGGTAGACTCTTCCGGGGGGGACGAGATCTTCCGATAACGCTTTTACCCACACGGAATCATGATCGCGAGTAGCGTCGAAATCTTTTTTTATCGCCCTCCAACCGTTATCAAGGCGAACGCTTTTTTGCTGCTCGCCGACATGGGATTGCCAAACATTAAAATTTGAGCCTCCAAATGACGTAGCATCCTTTACATAAAGGGTAAAATAATTGAACGGCGGAACAAAAACCTTGACCACTCTTATCAAGAACATTAAAGTCATTTTTGCTGTCCGCCCTCTATAGTTCACCCGGGCGGTAACGTTTAATTCACCTTGCTTTTCCTTGCATATCCTTTCTTTGATTGAATAAAGGGTTTTGCTCCCGGCTTTCGCTTCAACAGGGTTAATTCGCTTTAATTTGATCTTTGCTTCGACCACGAATTGCCTTGAATTAGAATTCCCTTGTCCAAGCTGAAAATCATAAATTTGTCGCGCGGTTTCCCTGGTGTATGAGGTGAGTTGAGCTACCTGTGCCGCATCAAGAGGGATTTCCTCGTCTTCCTTAAACTTGTCGGTTCTTAAGACTTTGAACAATTGATTGTTAGCGTCGTCATTGTTCATTGAATTTTTTAATCTTGCAACAAACTCTTCTACGGCTGATTCGGCGATGTTGAAAGCAACCTCGGATTCGTATGAGAGCGCCGAAGCATAATCTTCGGAACCGGTGAAAAAGGTAACCGCAAAGCCCAAAATAAACAAAACCGTCATTGCTCCAAGGGCCATAAGAAAAATAGACCCTTTTCTTCTATTTTCCATAGTGAGCACCAAGACGTTCAACGCTTTTTTTAATGACGCTTACCGAACTTTGCCCTTCTTCGAAAGCCTCTCGGAAACGAGGATCTTTTTGCAATGCCTCCATGTTTTTTAGCATTTGGTTCATCGCTTCTTTCCTTTTTGGAGAGTCCTTCATTCTATGATAAATCATTGCTTTCATGTATGAAGTGCGCATAAGGGTATTGGAGTCGGTTGGGTTCTCCTGCTCAATTCTCTGAACCATTCTTAAAGCGCCTCCGTAATTCACGCCTTTAACCATTTGTGAAGCTTGTTCGAGCATTCCGGTAATCTCAGCTTCTCTTTTTCTTTCTTTTTCGAAAGCGACAACTAGGGGATCTTTCAGTTTCGAATAAAAAGACTTCTTTTTCCCTGTTTCAACGGAATACGATGCAAGAGTAGATTCAGGTTTCGCAGAACTTGATTTTATTATGTTTGCGGAATTTGGTTTAACCTCGGAAGGCTTCTGCTTCCCACAGCCTCCAAGAAAAACCAGGGCAATGATAACGGCAAAAAAAGTTGGATGTCCGAAATTTCGGGTCATTTCAATCCTCGGTCGGTTTTCGCGCTTACTCAAACATGCTATCACATTTCCACCTTGTTAGTGAACGGGCACACAAAAACGAACTTACACCCAATTATTTCAAAATTTGGAAGCGCGCCTGTTGCACGACGCCTGTTGCACGACGCCTGTTGCACGACGCCCCATCGACGCGCGAATTAAATTCGCAAGTCTCATTCACCGCAGTCGGTCGCGGAACGCCTTGGAAAATATGTTCTCAACGTTACCGATAATTTTCATCTAAAGCGACCCGCCTCGATGATGATTTCGCGTGCCGGAACAGAATTTGTACAAGCTTCGGTTTTATGTTTTCCGTGTGACATGCTGATTATGACTAACATGAGAGATTAGGGTATGATGCGGAACT
>JACPTH010000396.1 GCA_016192885.1 bacterium
AAAAACCTGAGCGATAATCAGACCGCCCTCAACTTTTTGTTCCTCCGGGGGGGGAAGCGCAGGAGTAAGCGGGTAAGAAGCAACCTTTCCAAATTCCGGAACGATTCCTTCTATTTTTCCGATGGGCGTGGAATTTTTGCCTTTTTTCCCTCTTTTCTTGGAACCTTTTCCACCTTTTTTTTCAAAACTGGATTTCACGAATTTTGGTTTTCTAACCATTTGTTGTACAATTTCTGGTTCAATTAGAACTTCAAGATATTCATTCTTCAGGTTCGGTTCTTCAACCACCTTCCCAACCAACCGCCATCGGGTATTTGTTTCTTCAGAAACCATAATCTTGGAAATATGCTTAGGAGAAATAGAATAAAGCTCATGTGAATAGCGAAAAATTCCGAACAGGAAAACTCCTATTGCAAATAAAATTATGGCGAAAATAGGCAAGGGGTTTTCGTCTTTAAAAATTTCGGAATAATTTCCCTCTTGAATCAGGGAGCCATGTTTTCTAAAAAACACAAAAAACGCGCCTAAAACGAAAAAAAGACTTGAAAGAAAAAAGGGAAGAGCCTTATGAATTTCAAAAAGAACCGTACATGCCATTCCTGCAATATAGGCAAGGCTTACAAAAATGAAAACAATCACGTTATTCGGTTTTTATTTGAACTTCGATATGGGGATAGTAATCTTCGTTCGAAATAAGGTTTTCAGCCACTCTATAGTTGGGCTTAACAACCAAAACTAATATTCCTAAAACAAGAGTCGTTAACAAAAACCCGATTAAAAATGCTTGCCCGCTAGAATCGTCAGCCATTGTTAAATCTCACTCGCTAATGGCAAGCCAGGCATTTGTGCTATGAACCCATTCCTTGAAAAGGGAAAAGAATTTATCGTAGTTGAAACTTGCAACTTGCCTGAAAGCGTTTTCAGATTCCATATCTTCAATACTGCTCATTAGGGTTGAATAACGTTTAACAAATTCATTGCAAAGGGAAAGCAAGAATTTAACCAAATAGAAGGACTGAAATTGAGCCAGGATTTTTCTATTTTGATCGGGAATCATGGCGATGTTTTTGGTCAAAATGCTCAGTTTTATCAGTTGGTCGGATTTTTCCGCTTCCTGGAGTTTACTCCAACCATCTAGAAGAAAATCTCTACCGTTTCTTTTGATCGCATATGGAACTTGGAGACAAATTCCTTCCCTTAACCAGGATGGGGATCGCCACTGCTGAATCGAGATTTCACGTTCCTTTACTCGCTCATGAAAAAGGTGCCGACATAACTCCCTGCTAACAAATTCGCGAAGACTGGAGGGAATTTTTGAAGAACAAAAAAGCATTGCATTTTCTTCATGGAGCATTTTAAACACTTCTAAAGTTTGAGGGGGAGATTCATTCTTTTCTTCCCACGAGGATAAATCAGGATAAAGGAAAACCACGATCTCAGGTTCTTGAGAAAACCCAAAAAGCTTGCAAACTCCTTCGGTTGATCTTTCCAGGCCGTCAATGATCTCCTCAGCTAACTCAAGATCCCCGGAGGAAAAATGGATTTGATATGATTTAAATCTAATATTCTGGGTTAGAGCACTTGAATGGTAATCGCCCATGACATACCCCCCTTCTGCTGGAAACCATAATTTGTACTTTTCTTCAAAAAAAACCGGGTGGTAGCTTAGTTTTGCGGTTCTCAAACCTTCGATTCCAAGATCGGTTTCCCTGTTGATCAGGGTGATTTCAGGCGGAAGGTGGTTGGCTAGAGACCAATTAGTAAATTGATAAAGCCCTTTAATATCTTGCTTAGCCTTTTCAATAGGCACTAACCAGCAATCATTTTGGATCGGAGAAGCCAAGGTAAGACCGACAAGCTTTGATTGCACTCTTACCATCAAACCTACCCCACCGCTTAGGGTCAGATTAGGAAGCATTCTTCCGACGGCTAAAGATTCCAATTCCAAAGCCTCGGTTTTTGCGGGAAAAGACTCATACCATTCCGACAAAAAGTAATTTACTTCGTTGATATGTTTTTCTTCGAAAACTTCTACGCTTGGATTTTCCTCAAGAATTATTCTGTTTACAAAATTTTTCTTTTGATGATATTTTCTTCCGCTTAACTCGGAAAGAGAAGTTCTATCGTAAAGATAATCAAAATCAGCTCTTTGAGCCTCGATTCGATGAGGAGGTAAAACATTTTGAATCTCTTGATAAATTGTCTTTGGAACATAACTTAAAACAGGGGGAATGCCTAAGCCGGATAAATGGTTCAATAAAGTAGTTAAAGGGAGCAAAATTGACCCGGTTCCAAGCGGGGGCAAAATTAGGGTGCTTCCTTCGGGCCCTTCAACTTCGATCACCAAATGCGAACCTATGGAACTAATCCGGGGGGGCCGGTTAAAGTACCATCCGTTAAGATTGTACCATGCGAAATCTGAAGATCGTATGCCTTTTACCGAAAGGATTTTTGAAACAACTCTTTGGTCTTTGGGAATGAGATCACGAAACTTGGGGAATTCGGGAAACATAAATTAGGAGTAAGGTTGACCCTTAATATCCTTTCCCAAAGAACTTTTTGGGAGGCGGTGGAGGAGCAAATTCCCCGCTTCTTTCATCATCATGCGGAAGAACCCGAGTAGATGGGGGTTGAAAAACGCCCAGCTTGTTAAGATTCTCCGGCCATTCATATTTGATGCAAAAGCGCTCAATTGGATATGGTTCAGGCTCAAACTCGACTCTCGTTGTTGGGGAGTAATTCTCTTCTCCATAGCCGGTTCCAGGATGGGAATCTTTTTTGGGAAATTCAGGTTCAATACATCTACCGTTTCCTTTTAGTTCGGAAGACGGACTCCTTTCTTTTGCCTGATCTAATCTCTCGCTTTTATCCTGCGAAAACGGAAGGTAGCGCGGTTCGTAAACTCGCCTTCTTTCGGGGAAAACAGCTATCGATATTACCCCGATAGAGGAAAAATCTCCCCATGAAGCGGCATAGGATTCGACGTTCTCGGTAAAAAAGAACCGGTTCACGAAATGTTCGCCCGATCTCCATCCCTCGAAAGTACAAACCCTGCCTGGCCTAAGAAGATACATGCTTTCATTGTTCCTTAGATATGATTTACTTCCTGAGATAATATTTCTTCCATCCACCGCGATTACCAACCCCACCGAAAGGGATAAATTGTTTCGAACTCGAATTGAATATCGCTCGCCCTTTCTGGCCTCCACAAAAGCGCGAATTTGACTATAATTTCGGATGTTCTCAGAGTAAATCGGATACA
>JACPTH010000030.1 GCA_016192885.1 bacterium
CAAGGCAGTAGGGATAATAAATTGAAATTCCATAACTGTTACCCATGCCCTGAGTGTGTCCTTCGGCGATAAGCGCGGATTCCGTGGCGAATTGGGTAACGATGCCGTATTCTTTTCCGGTGCGGTCAGTGAAATCCGGGCTTTTCTTCCCGTTTTCATAGAGAACCCTGAAATTGATTTCGGTGACAAATTCCCTTTTCTTTTTGATTTGATCGATGGCCATTCCGAATGGGCCTAATTCACAAGAATAGTTTCCCTCCGAATCAGGGCCTTTCAGTAGAGTTAATGCGAACCTTGATTTATAAACGCCGCTTTGCGGCGGCCAAATTTCTTTGGGGGGGAATTTCCAGCCGTTGTATCCCCAAACGACCCCTCCCGGACTTTTTCTTTTTATAACAATAGGCTGGGATAGGCGATCTACTAATTTTGGAAAGCCGAAATTGTTGATTATCTGGGCGCAAATTCCCCTGATATCATCAGGAAGGTCTTTTATCAGAGCCAATTTCATAACTAAATCATACAAATCTACGAAGCTTTCATCATTGTATCTTCGAACTTTCGCGAATTGCCCCGAAGAATGCGTGAGCAGTTTCGAGTAAAGTTCGTGATTCGCCAAAAGGGCTTCGGCCAGCTTGTTAACAAGAGAGGCGAGAGGAGCTATTTTGGAAAGATCATACGCGGATTTGGTTATGCTTGAACCAAGGTTCCTTTTGGATGTCTGCGACCCGCCCAAAGAATAGGATTTCACGTATGCTGAAACCAAGTTCTTGGCGAGAGTTTTTGGTTGCATCCCGGGCGACTCTTTTAGAGGAGAAAGCGTGTCTTGATAGGGCATTCCAAGGCCGGGTTCCGTTTCCTCGGAGGCGACTAGAAAATCCACCACATCTTTAAGTTCGTATGCTACTTCAAGCATCCCCATCATGCATGCGTCAAAATCCAAAACATCAAATTTGGGGTGTTTAGGGTTAACTTTAGAAAGGCTTGGGTTTGCTTGATTTATCGCCCACACAATATCCGGAATAGACAAATTTTTTCCTGACTCGTCGTCAAAGGATATTCCTTTCCAACCTCCGCCATGGTTCCAAATCACGACCATAAAATGATCGGCAGGGTAGGTTTCAACCCCCCAAGAAAGAAACTCCGCAAGTTCCTTTTTGCTTCCCATATCCCTTTCACCGAGATTCATAACCATTTTGGATGCCACGGTTTTGGAGCGGTCGCGTACCACATAGTAACGTCTAGTACCCGTCCAATTTTCATTGCTAATATCATTTCCTTGGCCGCTTTCCATGCGGTCAAATTGCGTGACAATGTTCAGGTTTTCGTCGGAACCGACCATTTCCATTTCGTTTACGTCTTTTACTCCCGCGTTTTCCAGATTATTGTCGGCGTTTAGGAAAACCAAAACCGTCCATTTCTTTCGTTTCTGCGGAGTCGGGGGAGCAGGGTTTTCCCCATGGGTCGTGTATCCGACTTCATACTGGGCATCGTCAAACCACCAAATCGGGAAATCCCGAGGTTCGGTTTTTGAGTACATTTTCTTGACGGCATTATAAGGGTCTTTCGATGATGCAAAAGTCAATTCCGAAAGCAACTCTTTCAATTGTACAAGTCCCTCGTTTTTCGGAGGGGTTGCGACGTTTTCCGAGTCATGGGTTGCCGTAAAAGTTTTCCCCTCAACCAAGTTTTTCACCAGAACCAAAAAGGCAAGGTTCAGTGGAAATGGAGCATCTTTAACGGTTTTTATTGTCGCGGTTTCAAATTCAGGTTTGGTTAAGAGAATAGGAACCAGATCTTTACTAACTTCCCCTATTTTGGCGTCATAATTCCCGAGTAAAATTTTTCTATATTGGCCGGTTATGTTTGATCGAAAATTTTTCCTTAAGGGAACGGCGAAATTTTTCAATTGGTCATTCAAGAAATCATGGGATCTATCATCGGCAAGATAATTCAAGGTCAATCGCTTTTTATGAATTTTTAGCAACTGAGAAAGACCGTCCTTGAGCTCAGATGAATTATCTGAGGAAGCGGGAACCGCAAAGATGCATTGGGGAACAACAAAAGTAACAATGAAAATGCAGGAAAGCGCTAATCCAAATTTTTTCACTTCATGACTCCTTATATCTCTGAATGGACTTGTCAAGACATTTTAAATCTTACCAAAAATTTTCTTTCACTGATTGATAGAGGCGTCTTCATTGATTCCTCTACATCTTTTTCAAACCGAAAGTCGCCGGATGTAATCAACATTGCGACAAGTCTTGCCTGCACGTAGCCAAGGTAATCCGACCCATTGCCCATGAGTACATAAAGGAATATTTCATGCTTAACCCAGGATATTTTTTTTTGTCTACTTGAAATTTATCTATAAATGTATTCACGATAATCTGTTTTCTTGTCAGCACCTTGGCAATTAGGTCAACATGAATCCAATTGGTAGGGGAGATTCGCGAATCGCCCGCAGTCGGAATGTAAACGGTTTTTGCATCTTTCAGGCGCTTTTCGACGGCATTTTTGAATTGCTCGATGTTTTCGATCGTTAATTTGGTTTCGCCGTGAAGGGATTTGAATTTAAGGAAACAAGCAATTGCCAGGGCTGCCGGAAGGTCGGTTTCATCAAGAGATGGAGGAACTTCTTGAAAATCGGTTGTTGACCCCGAAAGAAGATTCTTTAAATCACTCTGAATTTGCGAGGGTTGGGCCAAAGGATTTGCCATGAGGGTTATCGAAAGAAAAATTGAAAAAATGAAAAAAATAGCCACTCTCAAGGCCAACAATTTAACTTTCACAAAAGTTCCCTCGAACTTGAAAAAACGGATTTACCTTCGTTCAACGCAGTATATGGTGAACAACGGGCGGAAGTCAACCTCATGTTAAAGAGGTGTAAATGGTATCTGCTCAATAATTCGGGGTAAAATGAAAATTGTGGCAAAAGAGTTAAAGTTATTTTGGAGGGCGCACCGCGACCGACGCGGGGTTTGAGATACGCGAATTCACTTCGCGTGTCGAGAAGGGGGCGTCGTGCAACAGGCGCGTGCCCCCTTTTTTGAATAGATACTGTAAATGCATGGGAAAGGTCTCTGCAAATTAACCGATTGCAATAATGGTGGCCGCCAAAAAACCCAGACCAAACGCGGCATTAAGAGTAAAAAAGTTGGAATTTATCCTAACCGGGTCGGCTTTTTTCCCAACCGAATGCTGTTTCAACATCGCCATTCCAAAAATCAGGAGCAAGACGAAAAAAGAGCTTCTTAGCTTAAGGGAAAATCCCCAAATGGAAATGATGGCAAGAGCTGCAATGTGGAGATAAAACGCGGCACGCAAAGTAGCCGGAATCCCGGTGTCGGCGGGAAGCGAATGCAAACCTTCTTTCCGGTCGCTTTCAACGTCCAACAATGAATAAATCAAATCGAAACCCGTGACCCAAAATCCCACCCCGGCGGCAAGAAGGTAAACGCTCCATTCGGAATACCGGCCCAAGGCCCACGCGGTTCCGACGGGAGCGAGAGCTAGGGCAAAGCCGATTCCCAGGTGGCAAAACCTCGTAAAACGTTTTAACGATGAGTAACCCCATAAGACTAACAAAGCGGGGAAGGAACCCCAAAAGCAAAATGTATTAATTGTCGAAGCCAAAACGGCGAAACAAACCGCGGATGAAATATTTATGAACCAGGCCATTTGGATGGTAATTCTTCCTGAAGGCAACGGCCGGCCCATTGTTCGAGGGTTTTTGGAATCAAAATGCCTGTCGAGGATGCGATTCATCGCCATTCCCGAAGTTCTCGCAAAAAACATTTCTCCAATAATTTTACCGAGAAGCACGTAATCGACGTTCCCAATTTTATACGCCCAGAATGCCCCCAAAGCAAAAGGTAATGCAAAAAGGGTGTGAGAAAATTTAACGAATTCAAAAAAAATATGTGGAGCCATTTTAGAATTCTTTTAGGCGGGGAACGAGTTCTCCCTTAATTTTCTGCATTGTTATCAACGGATCTTCAATAATTATTTTCGTTCCGGAAATTATATCGACAAATCCTAATTCCTTGAAATATCTCGGGACAATATGCTGATGGAGGTGATCGATGCTGGCGCCTGAAGCGTCATTAATGTTGAACCCAATATTAAAACCCAGGGGTTCGTACAGTTTATCTAGAGCGTCTAAACAGGCTTTCGTGACTTGAAAAAACGAGGAATTTTCCTCCTGCGACATTTGTCTATAGTCCCGAATATGCCTTATCGGAAAAATCAATAAATGTCCGGCGTTGTACGGATACAAGTTGGCGGACACCGATATAATCTCATTTTGCCAAATTTTTAAAGACTCTACCCGAGTGTCGCCCTGAACGATTGAACATAAAATGCACTCAACTACCGGGCGTCTTTTTTTCAAGATGTATTCTCGTTTGTTTGGAACATACAAGTTTTTTTTGAAAGGCATGACCTTCAGGATAAAGAGCTTAGAAATCCATGTCAACACGAAAGTAAAAATTCGAGGAGTTTCTGAAAAGTTGATTTTTTGCTATAATGAGAAACAACCGTTCCAGGAGGTAATTTATGAATAGGTCTTTTTCGCGACGAAACCGTTATTTGTCCCTTATTTTGTTCCTGATTTGTTCGTCCTTTTCTCTTTTTGCCGCCGACTCGAACGTCATGTTCGTTGTAAATGATCCCCAAGAGATCACCTTCACGAATCTCCAGAATTTGATTGAATTCACAAAAAGCCGCCTCCTTGAAAGCAAAACCGTCAGCGACCGAGACGTAGTCAATTTTTGGGAAGCGGTTCGAGGTCATGGAGTTCCAAATGCCGGTCAAGAAGATGGGAATGTTCGCGTAGCTCTCGTGGTTCCCAAGGAATCGCAATCAGCCCAAGGAATTCTTGTTCTAAAGGGTTCTTTCGACAAGAAAGCGGTTCTTGAATTGATTTCTCGCCGATATGCGGAACATGTCAACGAGCACATTGCTGATGGAAGGCAAAGAGAATTGGGAATCGGTGCGCCCGTGGCTTCGATTCTTGGATTTCCGACTCATCGTTTCGTCCTACCCCTTCGCGATCGAGAATTACACATTGTTGATTTGGGAAAGACTGTTATTTTCGCGTCCCATCAAAAGGGAGATACATCGCTTCTTCTAGATACGATTAAGGTTCTTACGGGTAAAAAAGCCCTTAAATCTCCTTCCCGACGATCTTCAAGCGTAACGTTCGCCTTTGAGCCTACCCCTGAAGAGCAAGTTCGCTTATTGGGTCAAATCGACGATTCTTACAGGAATTACCGAGAAGGCAGAATGGAGCACCGAAGAGGGGTTAAGCGGTTTTCCGAAAACCTTCGACGAGTAGTTGTCGATAAAAAGGTCGAGCAATTTAAGCGCAAAGTTTCCGACATGAAGAAGGCTGTTTTTCATGTTGAAAAATTGTTAAATGGTTCGAGCGATTCGAAACTTCTAACTTTAACCTTAGTTTTCCAAAGTTCGGAAACCGCCCAAGCCGTTAAAGCCGGCGTTGTACAACACATGGTTTCTGAAATCAAGAAACCCTCCAATTTAGGTTTTCAACTAGGCCTAAAGAATCCGAACGTAAGCGCAAATGGAAGCTCCGTAGTTATTAGGGTTCCTCTTGAAACCGAAAAGGACCAACTTCACGCCTTCTCCATCATGGCTACCTACATTGCCCGCGGAATTATGAGCACGCGCCAACCGCCGATAGTAAGAAGGCTAAAATTCATCTCCGATCAAGAAGCAAGGGTGGGAAGAAAACTAGACAGTTCGCTTCACGCGGAACTTGCTAGAACTTCATTTTTCTCGTTTGGCCGCAAGTTCTCGTTGATGTTTTCAGGGATGAAAGTTAGATCTAATATTCGACGAAGCGAAGACACCTATGTCGATCTTTCAAAAGACCCAAAAGTGTTGCATGAATCCGTTCAAAAACTGGTCGAAGTTTCCAGCAGCAATCTAAATGAACTTGATAAGCTAATTGCATCCAAGGAAAAGGATTACTCCAAAAAGGCGGTATCTAGCCAATCATTTGTAAGCGAATTTGCGCTTCTTCGCGTGATGAAAGTTGAATTGACGGGAAATGCAAGGCTTTTGGTGGCGACTGCGCGTTCGCAAAGTTATCAAAAACTCGCGGGCCCCCTTCCCAAGAAATTGAATGAAATGGTATCGCAACTTGCCCAAAAAGCGGGAGAGTTTCATATTCTTCCGATGGGAAAGAATGTTCAAATGTTTCAGACTGGTCTCCAATCATCTAATTCAAATGGCTATTCAGAGAAGG
>JACPTH010000031.1 GCA_016192885.1 bacterium
AATTCAGCAATGATGCGCTTTAAAACCCAATACGATTGCAAAACGGTTACGGTTATCGATGGGAAGGGAAGAGAACACCCTTTGGGCGAGAACAAATCCTATCACGTTAGCACCTCAAAAATTATTAAGGCGGTTATGTTAGGTATTTTAAATGAAGTTACGGAAGGCGGAGTTCCGAAAGCCGATACTGCCCTACTGGAAGCGGAAGCGGCTTTTAGCACTCTTTCGGGGCAATCCTCAGCTTCCTTGATTGAAGACATCATTGCCAACCTTGGAATGGTAATTCCTCAATTTTTGGGTTCAATTAACGGATACACTTACTGGAATGTAATTAAAACCCCTCAGGGTAAAGCAAGCCATGTTTTTCTAGCGGGTTGGGAGTTTGACCCGATGATTCGGTTTTACTTGAAAAGATTTATGTCGCGAAAGCCACAAGATGACGGAACGGAACTTTTATCAGTGGAAAGAAAACCCGAAATTCTTAGGTCTGGAGGGGCAAAAGGGCAAAATCAAAAATTAAATTGGAGTTTGCAATACAAGATTATTCCAAATAAACCTATTTCGGATTCTTTAAAAGCCTTTGTCCTTTCATTATTTAAAACAGGAAGAATTGACCATGGGATTATTCAATACAAGGGAAGCCCATGCCTAGTTACCGGAATGCCGGGCGTACAAATGCAGAATTTCCTGATTTTTTCGTTGAAACCCTTGCGCCCAATAAAGGAGGAAATCGCAGCTCTTAAATCCCGGCTGATCTTATTTGGATTTTTAAGCGTCGGGTTCACATCCTTTTTAGTAATGCTGCTTGCGAAAAAATTTTTGAAGCCAATTCAAGAACTTTCACTGGGAATCGACGCTGTTCGGGAAAAAGACTTTCGATATGTCATTCCTCAGCAAGATAAAGATGAATTAGGAGATCTCGCCAATCACTTTAACCGGATGATGGAGAGCCTTCAAGAAATGAGCTTTGGGAGTCAGGTTCAAAACCAGCTTTTCCCTAAAGAGCCTCTTTGTCACGGTGAATACCGAGTGTTCGGGCTTTCTCTTCCCGCGACGGAATTGGGGGGAGACTATTTCGATTATTTGGTTTTTAGCGGCAACAAACTTTTTGTTTTGACCGGCGATGTGACCGGACA
>JACPTH010000285.1 GCA_016192885.1 bacterium
CGATGGGGTGACGGGATTGTATGATTTTATAGCCATATTAACTCCTTCCTCAAAATTCTTGCCTAAGCAAGGCCTTCGAAGAAGGCGATTGATTCATCGGGATTTATTGAAACAATCGCTTTTTTCCATGACGGAGTAAAGCCATGGTGAACGCCTCTTCGAACAGCTTTTCCGCGAACATTAATGGTGTTTACTTTTGTAACATGAACATTAAAAATAATTTCAACAGCTTGTTTAATTTCAAATTTGTTGGCGGAACTCGAAACTTTAAATTGATAAACTTTCTCGCCGAGCTTATTAAAACCTTTTTCAGTTCGAATAGGGGTTAGGATAACATCTTGCGGTACCATTTCAGGATAGGACCTCCTCTAATGTTTTCAAAGCTTTTTCCGAAACGGCCAAGTTACTATATTTCAACAAATCAACAAGATTCACTTGGCGCGGGGTAACCATCTTAACATTTTTAAGATTTCGAGTTGCGCGAAAAGTTTTTGAAAAAACCTTGGGGAAAGGCTTTTCAATTTTACTTTCATCGAGATCTGACTGAAAGTTCTCATAAATCGAGGAGAATGGAACAACAAAAAGAACTTTTTCAAGTTTTAAATTTTTTAAAAACAAAACAACATCTTTAGTTTTTCCGCTCTCGAAGGAGATCGAATCAAAAACGAGGATTCGGTTTTCTTTTAACATTTCAGAAAGCGCCCCCACCAATGCTCTATCAACCATTTTCTTGGGTGGCCTTTGGTCGTAAACGCGAGGAAGAGGTCCAAAAGCGGCGCCTCCGCCGGTCCAGATTGGGGATCTGATGCTCCCTTGTCTGGATCTTCCGGTTCCTTTCTGTCTCCAGGGTTTTCGCCCACCGCCGGCAACAAACGAGCGAGTCTTTGTGGAATTCGTCCCTTGGCGTTGGTTATTCAACTGCGATTTAACAACGTCATTAATTGTTTGAGGATGAACTTTCTTTTCAAGGGAAAAAAGTTCGTCAGGTAGGGTGATGACCCCCACTTCTTTCCCATCCAGCGTTTTTTTCTTAATTTCCATTGTAGTCTCCCTATTTAGGAAAGTCTAATAATAACAAGGCCGTTGGAAGATCCTGGGACTGAGCCTTTTACAATAAGCAAATTCTTCTTTTCATCAACCTTTACGATTTTCAAACCCTTAACCGTTCTACGAACGTTTCCAAGTTGGCCCGGAAGCCGCTTTCCCTTCCATGTCCGGCTTGCTTCGGTACCCGAACC
>JACPTH010000286.1:0-10754 GCA_016192885.1 bacterium
CAGAATTATGACCTTCTGAAGGCGGCCGGGACCTCGGGAAAGCCGGTGTTACTTAAACGAGGGCCCGCGGCTCGTCTCGAAGAATTTCTAATGGCTGCGGAGTATATTCTGGTTGCAGGAAACCCTGATGTGATTTTGTGCGAAAGAGGAATTCGAACCTTTGAAACCGCCATGAGAAATACGCTTGACCTTGCCGGGGTGGCGTGGCTACAAGCAAGGACCCATCTCCCGGTTATCGTTGACCCAAGTCATGGAATAGGCGTCCGTTCTCTTGTTCCTGCAGGGGCGTTAGCGTCCCTGGCGGTCGGCGCGGATGGGTTGATAGTTGAGGTTCACCCGATCCCCGAAAAAGCGGCTTCGGATGGTGCTCAATCTCTATCGAACGAGGAGTTTTCCGAATTGATGGATCGCCTACGAGAATTGGCGCCTCATTTCGGCCGTACCGTGAACAAATGATATTCTCGTTCAAACCCGCAAAGAAAATGTCAATAATGGTTCTTTCGAGGGAATGCCCGGGATTGCGTGATGGAGCCACGGCAATGATAGAACTCCTGCGAATTCTTAGGCCTTCACCCCCGATTGAAACTGAATCACCAAACAATTTACCGGTTAATTCAATTCTTTTCGAATCCGCAGACCCGTCTTCACGACATGGAGGAAAATCAATACTCATTCCCGATCCCCTTTTTATGATTCGGGGGAAAGAAAATGCGTTTGAGGCGGTTGAATTGCAACCAAAGCGAAGCGCACCCTGGAAACCGCTTCTAAGAGAGGCATGGAAAAACCTTTCTCTTGAGGAATCGCCGGACGGCTCCTTTTTTTCGGGGAAAATACCGGCCTTAACCGATTTTAATTCCTTGGAATTCGATGAAACAGAACGTTTGAAACACCATCCTTGTCTAGCCCCGCTTGAACTTTTAATGGCAAGTTCCAATTTAGCGAAAAAGGTTGCCATTGCTCCAACGGTTGGTTTGTATGGAATGATCTCTTACGATTTGGTATCCCGTTTCGAGGAACTTCCCCCCCCTAATTCCGATCCATGGAACGAATGGGATTTTCAATTCTGGCTTTCAGATCATTTGATAACGATAGACCATCTAAAAAATACCGCTTGGATAACCGTTTCCGCTCCTCACGAAGAGTTTAGCTCCGAGGCTGTTGGTAACCAGGTATCGTTGTTTAACCAGCTTTCCCAGGATTTAAATTCCCTTGAACAGACCTGGAAAATTGCCGTGGAAGCCGGGAAAAAATTTGAAAATAAACCTACCTTAGAACCGGAAAGGCTAAACACAAATTCGACCGGTCTCCAAACATTTCATCCCCGCAAAATTGTTGAAGAACTTAGTAACCATGGAATGACGATTTGCGACGAACTTCCTGCCCCTTCTTATGAGGCATTGGTTTCCGACTTGAAGGAAAAAATCAAAGATGGCGTCGTTTTTCAGATTGTTCCATCGAGGGCAAATACTATTTTTCCAATAAAAATTCCATGGAAAATTTATTTTGAACTCCGCAAACTCAATCCTTCCCCGTACATGTTTTTTATCCGCGATGACCGCGGATGTCTTCTTGGCGCTTCTCCGGAGACATTTCTTCGAATCGAGAGAGTAAAATCATCGAATTCCGATTCCAAGTCATGGAATGTTATTACCTGCCCTATCGCGGGAACTCGCCCAAGGGGTTTAACACCAGATGGGAAAGTTGACGAAGAACGCGACCTGAGATACGAATTTGAGTTAAAATCCGATGTAAAGGAATTAGCCGAACATTCCATGCTTATCGACCTTGCGAGAAATGATATCGCGAAAGTGAGTATTCCCGGGTCTCGCAGAGTAGAAAAACCCGCGATTGTTGAGAAATTTTCCCATGTACAACATTTAGTTTCATGGGTAAAAGGGGAGCTTAATTTTTCTGAATATGGCCCCTTTCAAGCATATTTGGCTGTTGCAAACGCGGGAACCCTTACCGGCGCTCCCAAAATTTCCGCCATGAAATTGCTTCGAGAATGTGAGGTAAGCGCACGGGGGTACTATGGGGGTTCCGTGGGTTATTTTGGGTTTGATGGGACGTGCGATCTTGCCATAGTGATTCGAAGTTTGCGGGTTATTGATGAATTGGGGGTAGCCAGATCGGGCGCGGGAATCGTAGCTGATTCAATTCCTCCGGCTGAATTTGACGAAACCGAGCGGAAATTAGATTCCATCCGAGTTGCGCTTCTTTTGGCTTTGAAAAAGAATGCGCAAGAATAATGGAAAGAGGCGATAGGAAAAAGTGAAGGAAATCGTTAAACTGAACTAAAATGATAAGCGTTCAGCTATCAGCTGTTAGCTAAAAGCACCGAGTAATGCGGTTTAAGAGTGCAAAGAAACTTGAAATGTTGAAGGATTCCCAAAGTTTGATATTTATTTGGAGCGGTGTAGTGGATAAAGAATTTCCTAGGGTTTTTGCTGAATGCTGACCGCTGATAGCTGAAGGCTTACCAAAAATGATAATCGGAATAATAGATAATTTTGACTCCTTTACTTATAATTTGGTTGATGAATTCTTGCGACGAGGTCATTTGACGAGAATTTATCGAAACGATGTTTCTATCGAACGTCTTCAAAGAATTGCGGAAAAAGAGAAATGGAATGCAATGGTTTTTTCTCCCGGCCCTTCCTCCCCGGAAGAAGCTGGAATTTCCATTGAGGCGGTTCGAGCCTTTGCAGGAAAAATTCCCATGCTTGGGGTTTGTCTTGGCCATCAGGCAATAGTGGTCGCTTTTGGAGGCAGGGTTAGTCGGGCCCCAATGCCGGTTCATGGCAAACACTCGCTAATTTACCATTGCGGTCGAGATTTGTTTGAAAGCTTGCCTAACCCGATGGGAGTCGCAAGGTATCACTCATTATGCGCCGTTGAAATGCCCGATGTTCTTGAAACCACCGCATCCTGTCATGCTTTACCTTTTGTAACGGGAAGCGATGCAATCGACCTCGCAAAAATTTCTGGGAAGCATTTGGTGATGGCTCTCAAACACAAGAAATTCCCAATTTGGGGTGTCCAATTTCACCCGGAAAGTTTTTTAACGCCTGAAGGCGGGCGAATCATCGATCGATTTGTTGAATTATCATCCGCCAAAAATTATGTCGCTGTCTGAATCAATTCGTGCTCTGGTGAGCGGGAAGTCGCCGAATCCCACCCGCGAATCCGCGGCTCTAAAAGATATTTTTCGCGGAGACCCGAACCCGGTACAAGTTTCTGCATGGCTTACAGCTCTTTCTATTCGGGGAGAAACCCCTGAGATTTTAGCCGCGTTAGTTGAGGTAATGCGATCCCATGCTAAACCTTTTCCAGTTCCGCGCCATGAATCAGGTATTCCCCCGCTTGTTGACACCTGCGGAACCGGCGGAGATAATTCGGGGAGTTTTAACGTTTCTACCGCGGCCGGGTTAATCGCGGCAGCGTCAGGCGGGCGAGTTGTAAAACATGGTAACCGCTCGGCTTCTTCACGCTGTGGAAGCGCCGATCTGTTAGAAGCCGCGGGGATATGTTTAGATCCTCCCCCTGAGGTGTCAGCCAGAATGCTGGAGTTGTTTGGATTCGCCTTCCTTTATGCCCGCGAGTATCACCCCGCAATGCGGATTGTGGGAAAAATTAGAACCGATTTGGGGTTCCGTACCGTATTCAACCTTCTTGGCCCCCTTTCCAACCCCGCAAAAGTTAAGCGGCAACTTCTTGGGGTTTTTTCTCGCGTTTGGGTGAGACCGATCGCTGAAGCGCTGAAAACTCTTGGACACGAACACGCGCTGGTAGTGCATGGAAACGGCTTGGATGAAATTGCGCTAGATGAACCAACCTATGCTTTCGAAGTAAAAGATGGGACGGTAAAAGAGTTTTTTATAGACCCTGAAAAGCTTCCGGTGCGAAAAGCTTCGAAATCTGAATTTGCGGGCGGGGATTCTTCCAGGAACGTTGAAATTCTTTGGCAGATTTTATCCGGAACAAAATCATCCGCTTCCGAAGTTTCCATTTTGAACGCTGGTGCCGTTCTTTATATTTCAGGTCTTGCCGAGAACCTTACGGAAGGGATCCACAAAGCCCGCGCTACGGTAGAGACCAAAAAGGCTGCGGAACATTTCTCGGCAATGATTGATTTCCAAAAAAAGATTAACGAAGGTTCCGAGTCGGTTTAGAAACACGCTTACTGCAGTTTCCCCTCTTTGACATAAACTCGAAGTCGATGTTATCCTTCGTTCAAAGTTAATCCCTTAATTTATTTTCCCGGGTCACCAACGGTAATTTAGGCTAAATGCCGGAAATGAGGACAATCATGATTCGATCTGCGCGCCAAGCTTACAAAAATCCGATTTCCATTTTACTTGTTTTAAGCGCTTTTGTTTTAATTGTACAATCATGTAGCGCCGTAACTATTGAGTTAAAAACCGGTGAGAAATTTCAGGGGGATTTTAACTTCAAAGATGGTAAATTACTTCTTGGTTCGGGTTCCAATTTAGACCCGCTAAATGTTCGACACATCCTTTTTACCGAAAATTCAAAAAATGCCTCAACCTCAAAGGTTCTGTCGGGAAGCCCGGAGGAAGTCCTGGCTCTTGCAGCTTCAGCTTCGGCATTTGAAGCCGGGTTCCCGGACGCGGCAGGAATCATTCTCCTGGATGATTGGCGCCACGAATACCGCCCGGATGGGTCCTTTTCGGTTTTTGTACACTTTATAGCGAAAGTTAAAAAGGAACACCGCAAACAATGGGCTGACCAAGTAATCGGATTTACAGAAGGACGAGACAAAGTCCATATCAAGCGCGCCAGAAGTATTAACCCGGATGGAAAGGTATATGAGGCTGACCCAGGCCAAATGAAGATCAACAAACCACAGATTTCCCCCGGAATTTTTGTAAAATACATGCTTGCAGCCCTTCGAATTCCAAATGTAGAAATCGGCTCTATTGTTGAAGTTGAATGGGAAATTGAAGATTTTAACCCTTACAACCGGGAATTTTTCTTCCCGACGAACTATTTCCAGGGAGAAGATCCGGTTTTTCTGAGCAGAATGATGGTGGAAATCCCGAAGGAAAAAACTCTGTTTTGGGAAACCCGTAATTTCCCTAAGGGTTTAGAATCGCCGGCTGAAAATTTGGAGGGAAATGTTAAGCGATATACCTGGGAACTTCGAGAAGTTCCCCCTTTGGTAGCGGAACCACTAATGCCTCACAGCGCCGATTCGATGCCCTACGTTCAAGCTTCCCTTTTCGAAGGTTGGGAAAAAATTCATGATTGGATAAACAATTATTGGAAAAATAATACGACCCCGTCGCCCGAGTTGGCAAGTCAAACCATTGATTTGGTGAAAGGTTTAACCACTGAAGAAGAAAAAATCGCCAAGATTTATCATTGGATTCAAAAGAACATTAGGTACATCATTATCAAAAGCGATGCTGCCACGCTTTATGGGAGCTACCCCGCGCACGAAACCGTTCAAAAACAGTTTGGATGCTGCGTTGATAAGGCAATGGTGTTTTCAGCAATGTTGAACGCCGTTGGAATTAAAAACGGTCCTCTATTAATTAACGCGTATTCCCATGAAATGTCCAAAAGAATTCCGAACCTTCACATAACGCATTCTATATCGAGAATCACGCGAGCAAACGGGCAAAAAATGTATCTTGATTCCACCGGGTACGATTTTAGATACCCCTCATTTGCCTGCGGCGATCAGGGAAGATTGTGCGTCGATCCGTTTGACCGCTCCGTCGATTTTATCCCGATGCAAAACCCGGAAGATAACTTGTACCAAATTAATTCGAGCATGACTCTTTCCCTGGATGGCACGATTCACGTAAAGAGCGAAAAAAAATACAAAGGGGAAATGGAAGCCGGGGCAAGAGCTTCAATGAAGGCAATGAAACCCGCCGAACGCGAGAAGTTTCTTAGCGGCCGGATAAACGGGTATGCTCCCTCGGCGAATCTCCTTAATTTTTCCTTTGAAAACCTTGAAGATATAGAAAAGCCGTATTCATATTCATTTCAGTACGAGATTACCCGCTATCCCAGGGAAATAGCCGATTTAATGGTTTTTAAAGTTCCGGGATGTCTCGAAACCCTTAGTTTTCCGGAAGCGGCCTTTGCAAGCCGGTCTTTTCCCATCGAATATGAATCGTTAATGAAAATACCGTATCGTATAAAATGGTGCTTTCCAGAATAGCAAAAAGGGTTCCGCTTGATTTTTACGCTTCATTCAAAGCCGAGCTTGATAAGATTGAGCGGTTTAAAAACGAGCGAATCTTTCTTTTAAAAACCTCTTCGAAGGGAAACCAGCCATGAAGAATCTTCTTTCATTTTCATTTTCATTCGTTCTCTTTCTTTCGATTTCGGCCGTTTCATTTGGGGATGTTGTTGCCCTGAACAATGGCGACGAACATTTTGGGACCGTCCAAAGCGCGAACCAAAGCGGCGTAGTCATCTTGAAAGATGGGCGGAACCTTTCATTTACGGCCACCGAAGTAATGAAGCTTGAGTTCGAATCATTTAGGTCGGTTCCCGGCGAGGATTCGGTATCCGCGATTAAGGACCCGACTCTTTTAAAAGCCCTTAAAGAGCCCGTTACGGAAAAAGATCACGCTCAAGCCAACAGAGTTGATCTCCTTGATGAGGATCGCTACGACTTAGATTCGGACGGAACTTTTACCTTAACCAAGCATTCCGCGTTCGTCGTCCTTAAAGAGAAAGCCCGCCATGATGCCAATCGGCATTTCAGTTATTTTCCTGATATCGAGAAATTTGAGATTCTTTACGGACGCTCCGTAACCCCGCCCAAAAGCGGAATGTTGGGCTTGATTGGAGGTTCCCCGGGGTCGGTGCGATATGTCTCCGATCGAACAATTGCCGACGAGGCGGACTTTGCTTCGATTCCTTTGTATTCCAGACGGCATTCCGTGAAATTCGCCATTCCGGAGGTTAACCCGGGAACTTTGGTTGATTGGGAATATAGGATTCAAAGATTCAAGAACGACCCTTTGAAGCCATTTTTCGCCGAAAAGCTGTTTCGGGATACGGAACCCAAGCAGGTGGTTAGGCTTGTGGTGAGCCTTCCCAAGGAAATCCCTCTAAAATTCCATGTCGATGAGAACGGGGTTCCAATTAAAATTGAGCGAAAGGAAGAAGGCGGAAATGTCGTGTACTACTTTGAAGCTTCAAATACCGCCGCTGTTATAGATGAACCATCCATGCCTCCGCTTGACAGAGTTGCTCCAAGAGTGGTTTGCGGTTTAGATAATGCTTGGGCAACGGTGGCATCCGAGTATGAGAAAATTCTGGAAACATCCGAGCAAAAGGCTTATTCTCAGCCCACCCTTGAAAAAACTTTTAATGAGATAGTCGGCAACGAGAAAAATCCGGATTCAATCATCAACTCCATTTTTGTTTACGTGGCGGAAAAAATTTCCCCCACTCCGGTATCTCCATCGGATTTTTCATACGAACCCTTGGATCCGAATAAGGTACTTCAACAACGCCAAGGGAGCAACCTTGACAAAGCCTTTTTGTTCCATTTGTTGCTAGAAATGGGTGGAATAAAGAACAATCTAGTCCTGCTACGACCCGCGAAAGACGGTGAGTGGGTTTCCGAAGTTCCGAATTTGATGCAATTCTCCCTTTTGGCGGTTGAAATTCCTTCGGCAAGCGACCCAATTTCAATCACCATTCCAATTAATGGTTACTATGGAACAAACGTTCGCCCAAGTATTTTACAAGGCGCAAAGGGGATTCGAATTCCCTCCGGGGATCAAATCTCGGTTCCAATGATGCCCATTTCTCAAGAAGGGCTTAAAATCGATAGTGAGGCCGAAATTCGCGAGGATGGAACCCTGGTTATCAAGCAGGTTTTTTCTCCGCAAGGTGAAATGGAGGCGGCTTATCGAGGATTTAAAGACCTCCGCCAGGAGGAAATTAGGCGGAACTTTGAGGAGGATATTCATGATGATTTTCCCGGCGCCAAGCTTCTTGGTTTCGAAGTTAACAACGCGTCGGACTTAACGAAAAGAATATATTTTATGCGTCAATTTGAGATCCCGCGGTATGCAATCAAAAGCGGGGATGATTTGATAGTCATCCCTATGCCGGTGGGTCAAAACCGTTATTCAGCCGGAGCAGTCGGTTCCCCCAATCGTTTTTCCGATTTTTTCTGGAATACGGCTAATCTTTTCGAGCAAAAGATTGCAATGAAGCTCCCAAAAGGTTACACGCTGTATGCGCTTCCGCGAGGAAATTTGGCGGTAATGGATGGTATTCAATACAGCTCCTTTTTTGAATTTTCCGTTGATCGAGTGCTTTTCAACGACTATTACGAGCGCAGGGTAAGGGAACTTTTGCGCGCGAATTACCCTTCTTTTAAGAGAGTAGTTGAAGAGAAGTCTCAAACCGCGAACCAGTGGGTAGTAATTCGGAAGATTCAATAGGAGATTTTTGATGAGAGATATTTTCTCATGCGTTTATAGGGAATTACTTCGCCGGAAAGGGCGAACGATTGTAAATGTCCTAGGGTACGTTTTCGCGGGGGGAGTTTTTATCGTTTTGGTTCATCTCATCGGATATTCTAAATATGCGATGAGTCAGGTTTTAGATACTACGGGCCCATGTTCTAAATCCGGAATCCTTTCCGTTTCAGAGATTGAAGGGGTTACTCTGGGACGCATTTCAAAAATTTGCATGGAACTTAGCGGCAAATGTACAAGCTGTTTGAAACTCCCGTTAGACCAAAAGGGGGAGTCTTTTATGGCGGATTTAGCGGTTACCGGTCTTATACCCCAAGAATTTGTCGAGAAGGTAAAAGCGCTTCCTAGCGTAAGAGATGCGGTTCCATTTCTTCTGTTTAGAATGAAAAATCCTAACGACCGGTCGGTTTTTTCAATCAGCGGGTTTGACGTAAGAAATGTTTCAGCTTTTGGAAACAACTACTGTTCCCCGCAGAATGTTTTAAAGGGCTCGTTTTTATCCCCTGGAAAGAACGGATCGGTGATGCTTGAGGAAGCTTTTGCAATTTCGAAGAACCTTGAGGTCGGTGACAAAATCCAAATTGCGGAAAATGTTTTCCCGGTTATTGGAATCGTAAGCATGGGTATTCGGATGGGAAAATCGGACGTATACATGTCTTTTGATGATGCGAAAAGCGCAATCAATAAACGATTATTAGCCCCCCTTACCGATGAGTGCAATGTTATGTTCGTCGAGGCAAAAAACACCCAAACCCATTCCCAAGCCATGGAATCAGTGAAACAGATACTACCTGGCAGCGTAACTTTTACGTACGATTGTTTTAGACCCGCCTCCAAAGTTTTGGGAGCAAATGACGGCACGGTTTGGTTCTTTGGATTCCTTTTATCAATAGGCGTCGTTTTTTTGTCAATGAAATCCCAATTGTCTTCGGTAATTGAACGCAGGCATGACATTGGAATCTTGAAAGCAATCGGCTGGACCAACTCCGATATCGTGTTTCAAATAATTGCTGAATCGACTACCCAAGCTTCAATCGGAGGCGCAATAGGTTGCGTCTTCGGTTATTGGTTTTTGCATGGGGCGACCGCAACAATTTTAGGGGATTCTTTTAGTTCCGTCCCAGTTTCACTTTCAAGCGAATTGTTTTTTGGAGCTTTCATTTTAACCCTCATTGGAGGAGTTATCGCCGGCATTTTTCCCGCATTTCATGCCGCCATTAAAACTCCGGCTGAAGCTTTACGGATGATTTAGAAAAAAAGAAAAATGGGGTTACCTTCTTCCGTAATCATTCTGTCGCTTTGGCTTGTTTTTTTGCTTCTTATTGTTCGATTCAAGCTTTCACTTGGAACCGCCCTGATTCTGATTAGCATTGGCCTGAATTTTTCAGCAAATAGGGGTTTTTTTGACCTTCTGACCGATGCCCGGGCGGTCACTACGGACTTGCACGTTTTAGAGATTCTTGCGGTGGTCACGTTGATTTATCTTTTTTCCTTTTTGTTAAAAGTTACCCGCCGCATGGAACTTATTGCCGATGTTCTCTGGAAACACCTTGGAGACCATCGATGGGTAATTATCTCGGTTCCCGCGATGGTGGGTCTTTTGCCCATGCCGGGAGGAGCCATGTTCACCGCGCCGATAACCGATGAAGTGGGTGATCGCTTGAACCTTCCTCCCGAGGAAAAAGTCTTTTCTAATTACTGGTTTAGGCATTGCTGGGAGTTCGCGATTCCGCTTTACCCGGGGATAATTTTAGCTTCAGGTTTGTTAAAAATACCTATTTCAAGCCTTGTTCTCTCGTATTATCCGCTGGCTATCGCTTCATTTGCGTCCGGCATCGGTTTGTTCTTTTGGCGTCTTCGAAAATTGAAATCGTCCCAAGGTCACCCCTCGGAAAATTCTTCCGAAGCCCCGGAACAAGCAAAGTGCCCTGACTGCGAAAACCCCGCTCCGGGCGGTAAAAACGCGGAAAAACATTCCCTCCGGTTGTTATGGCCCATAGTAATTCTTATTGTAATAGCATTATTCAACGTTCCGATTACTTTAAACCTCTCCCTAGTCATTGTTTTGTACTCTTTTTCAGAAAAGGTTGGGCTTCGAAATTTTTTAATTTTTTTTTGGAATTCTTTTAATTTTCAGGTTTTGATATTAATCTGGGGGGTTTTCCTGTTTGGGGAAGTCTTGAAAACCACTGGGTTGCTCGGAACCTTAGGAAAGCTGCTTATTTCCGCGGGCTTACCGTTATGGGTCTTGAGCTTCTTCTTGCCTTTCCT
>JACPTH010000286.1:10762-12494 GCA_016192885.1 bacterium
ACACGTTTCGTGGGCGCCGTTTTTCCGGTGCTAAGTCCATTGTGGGGAGATAAAGCGTTGCCTTGGGTGCAATTTGCCTACACCGGAGGTCTTGCGGGGGTTTTTATTTCCCCCGCCCATTTGTGCCTTTCAATGACCCAAAAATACTTCGGGGCTGATCTTGGAAAAGTATTACGGCTGCTGTCACTTCCGGTTTTAATAATCGTTTTGGTTTCGGGTTTTCGTCTTTGGATGGGCAATTAAGATTAAACCCTATTTCGGGTAAATTTTCATTAAATTTTTTATCTCAATGGTTCCCGATGCGGCGGATAATCGGTGGGTAGTTCCGGAAACCACTATTTTTTGACCGGAGTAAGGTTTCAGCTTTTCATACCACTCGTCGTCCACCACGTCTAAACCTTTATCTTTAGGCTTTAGTCGCTCTTCCTTAATAAAGATGCGAAGGTTTTTTAATATTACCTGGCCTTTAACCGTTTCTTCTTGTGTCCAGATTTTTGGCGGTTCTTTAGGCTCGCGCTTTTTGTGGCGACCTTTTTTGCCGCCTTTTGCCTCAGAGGGCTTGTACTTTCTGGGGTTCTTCACTTTCTCAACTCGGTTTGCAACCCAAATCATTACATGGTCGGAAGAGTTCGCAACTTTCTCCTCGGGATCGAGTGTTTCGGAAGCTGAAGCATATTCAGTGGCTACATTCCCCTCAATATCGGCTTCGATGATGCTGCCAAAACCAAAGGGTTCTTTTCCCTTTTGAAGTTTCTTGTCGAATTTCGGAAGCATGAAACTCACTCTCTGACCGACTTTTAATGGGACGGTGTCAGAGCCAGTCGGGATTTCAAGAATCCGGAGGGAAACTCTTTTTCGATACATGGATTCAATTTCGCCTATCACCGGGAAACCAAAAGCAGGGCTAAAATGGTTAAACCAAAAAGCAATAAGGAAGCTGAACGAAATTGGGTGGAAAAAGGAAAATTTGAATCTTCTTATCTTTTGTGCCATTGACGGCTCCTTCGCTGAAAAGTTGCTTAACATACATTTAGCATAGATTAACTTCATCCGCAAAGGTGAACAAAAAAATCCAGCAATTTTCGGTCAAAGTAGGACGTGCCTGGCGGGAATTTTTGATTTTTGATTGCTGATTTTTGATTTGCTTTTGTTTGATCCGACGAAAGACTAGACCGTGTGTAAAGTGATGCATTTTTTGGGGCATTTAGCCGCGCATAAACCGCATCCAACACATTTTTCCGAAAGGATCTTATGCTTTTCATTCGGAACCCCACCCTGGACAGCGCTAAACTTACACACTTTGGAACATAAAGTACAACCAATGCAGGATGATTCATCAATAACGGCTTTAACAGGTTTGAAATCAGGTTTCCCCTCAAAATGAATCGATTTCCTCGGACAAACTCCAACGCAGGCTCCGCATTCGACGCATTTTTCATAGTTTACCCTCGCCAGGTTGTTTTCAACGGTAATCGCCTCATAAGCACAAACCTTTTCACATTTCTTGCACGCAATGCACCCAACCTCGCAAACTTTAACCGTTGAAGCCCCTTTATCCGTAGAATGACATTTCACGTGAACGTGTTTCGATTTGTCGATCAATTCGATCAATTGCTTTGGGCAGGCCAAAACGCAATTTCCGCAAGCCGTGCACTTATCTTCATCTATGATAGGGAGATCGTCGGCCCCAAGTTTTATTGCGTGAAAGGGGCAAGCCATCATGCAAGAACCA